>BLLT01000095.1 GCA_011958945.1 Lachnospiraceae bacterium
ACAACCAGTTTCACGGATTCAGGTATAAGTAAAATCATTCAAGCCACCATATGGACCATACTCAGCAATCTCCGCATACAAGACAATGTTCTCATCTTCTGCACCTATGTCATTAGAAGCACTTTCCGCTCCGCCAGCTTCCCTTGTATCTATACTTTCATTAGTAGCAGAATCATCCGCTTCACTCCCAACAACACTGCTTTCAGGACTTTGATCTGTTGCATCTGCCTTTGCTCCACACCCTGCAAGGGATGCAATAACCAATCCTGTCAGTAAAACAATCACAACTCTCTTTTTCATTTTCTTCCTCCTCATATTCAGGATTTCTGCCATCCTGCCCTTTTGTATTTTATCTGGGGATATATCCCTGTCCATAAGTAATCGAGAATCCGCTTATTTATAGATTTCATATTACCCCTATCCCTACTGTATTATAACGTACCTGCCACCGTTGTGCAAGGTATATATTCAACATATAACCCCTATTAAATATAATGAATGTTCAATATTTTACATTGATACTAGAATGAACATATAAGATATTGGGAACCCTGACAGGAAAGGGGGAATCTGCATGATTTCATATGAACCTCTATGGACTACCATGAAAGAAAGGGGAATCACGAAATATCAGCTTATCTACCATTGGGGGATCAGCAGCAATACACTTAGAAGAATGGGGCATGGAGAGCCGATAAGCTCCAACACCCTCAATGAGTTGTGCCTGATACTGGACTGCAGGGTAGAGGATATTCTGCTATTCACTGCAACAGAAGAAGAAATTACCGCAATCAATGAAAGGAAAGAGGAAATCACCAATTTCCAGAGAAAAAAACGAAAAAAATAAGCCCATGTTCCCCTCTTCCAGGGAACATAAGGCTTGTTTTTCTCTATGCAGATTTTCCTCAGTTCTTTTCTTACCATATTATAAAATTCTGTATAAATTCTTCTCCCTGTTATTTTTTCAAGATTATAGAATCTATATCCTCAATCGGGATTACATTCACGCCCCCTAAGTTGCAAAATACTGCTATTATTGCGATTATAAACGCTCCCCCTATCATCTGCATCACATATTCATGGTAAACTATGACAAACAGAACAATACTTAACACCGCCACGGGTAAAATGACTTTCCAACGGAAGTGATACTTTTTATCCATTTCCCTGTATTGTTTCTTAAACGCTATAACCCCCATAAATGCCCCAACCAGAATACAGATAACCCGTGCTGCCAGCAGGTAAGAAAAGGTCTCCGAAAACTGCGGGCAGAGGACTATTATTCTCAAACCAAAATAAAGCATTTCCATCACACTGCATCTTGCAAATCTGGCTCCCATACATTGTCCGCCGACTACCATAGCACATATAAGGTAAAACCCGCCGTGCAGGGCCACCGATATTGGATTGCTGTCCGCAACGGAACTGTAATTATACCTGACCATCACCCTTCCAAATGCATACAGGGTATTAAAGATATAGAAAACTATCCATAAGGTGTCATCATAAAGGATATCTATTATTGTCAGCTTCCTGTGTTTTGTTTTTACTTCTCCCATATCATTCAACCCCTTTCCTCCGTGTGCCAACCGATAGTGTGTTCATCATTCTTCTCATAGGTATCTCCTTTAGCTGTAATATTTTCAGGTTTTTACCCTGTTATATAAGGGAGCACTGTTTTCTCCAAAAAGTTTCACTTAAAATCAAATTATAATATGTTCAACATGTTGCCCCTATACCATTCAAGTATAACGTACTCTCATTATCAATGCAAGGAAAATATAGTATACATATTGCACCCATTACATATAACCTATATGCTTAGTGATTTCTGTTCCAAAAATCCTAATCTATATTAAAAACGTCAAAAAAATAAGCCTGTGTTCACATAAACATAAGGCTTATCTTGTTTATTCAGCTAACCTGCTCCCATTAGGGCAACATGCCGTGAACCCTTTGAAAAAATGGCTGTTTATGTACCGCCATCCTTCAATTTTTTTTGCATTTGCAGGTTGCAGGCCCGATAAGGGCCTCCCCTTTGTGGGGCTATATATTATAGACACCTGCCATATAAATTATAACTAAAATCAGAATTTTTCTAAAACAAAAACATCTGCCTATTAAAAAGAAAAATAAGGGATTCAGGTTCTGTAATGGCTACTACCTGTCAAAAAAAGACAATCTTATTTTTCTTTAACATGCAGTTCCATTCCAATACAGCCCATACCTACCTTTTTCTTTTATGAGGCAGATTTTTTTATCAGAAAATACTTAAACCATATATTCTAACAACAGCTAAAGTATATATTATATATAAGGAAAAAATAGACTTCTTCTCCGCTCCAAAACCCCTGAAAGTATTGATTTTACTGGAAAAACTGACATTCCTATGCTAGACAAGGCTTGTCTAGCTCCAAATGACAAAATCCCCCATCTTAAGGGGGATTCATAATGCCTTTACAGTCAGTTTCTTACACTGTCTGCTTTCCAAACATTTTGATATATTCCTGTGCCATCTGCAATGACAGGTTCAGTTTCTCCTGCAGCCTTTTCAATATATCATTTTCAGAAAGCCCAAAATCAAATCCTGTCTCAACAATGCCCTTTGCTTCATTTTCTTTTGCAATTTCATCAAACAAAGTACACATATCAAAATCTCCTTTCTCAGATAACGCATTATAATCAATCTTACAGTTGGTTGCTCCTGCCACTGTCATAATCACAGACTTATCTACCTTGTGTTCCCTTGCATAGTCTATGACTTTTTTCCTTGCTTCATCCCTTGACAGGCTTTTATCAAGAATCACTTTCATCAGATTGAAAAAAGCCACATTCTTCATATTATGGAGTGTCAGGCTGTTCTCCCTCGCCTCCACAAGCAGAATCTTATAGTCATTCACAAATGCTTTCATTTCTTCGGGAATATTTAACATCCCATGGAGCGATACTGCCCCATCCCATGGCTTCTCACCATAGTAGACAACCATCGTAATGACTGGGATAAACCTGTCTGTCTTTTTCATCCCCGACAGGTATTCATCTTCTTCCAGCCCCTTTGCTGTCTGATACTTCTTAGCATTGCTGTCATACTGCTTTTTATAAGTGCCGTAGTCATATCCCATAATTCGCATAGGCATTGCATAGTGGATATGCTCCTGTGATTCCATTCCCAGCATCACAAGCTCCACTCCAAATGCGGTGGATCTCTTGCTTACCTTTATATTGTCTCTGGATGCCCTGATGCTCTCCGCATAGTCCTTATGCTCCAATACAGAGGATTCCTCCGTATCCACATCCTCCAGCTCCTCTGGCCTGATGGCCTGTTTTCCCTCAAACAGCACTGCATTGAAGAGGTCGGCAAACTGCTCATTACCACTCCAGTAATTCTTTAGCACTGTATCTGGTTTTAAGTCCTGTGTTTTCTTTGCCATCCTTACGATTCCTTCCCTCTGCTTCTTTTAGTATACTATCAAACCCCGTTGATTTCAAGGTCTGACAGGGGATATTAAGGAACCCCAGCCCGAAAGCCAGAGTTCCCCTGTTCCTATCCTTTAAAATAAAATTCTTCAAACACCTTTTCACAGTCCTCTATGGATTTCAGGTTATAATGCCCAAAGTTAAGGCTCTGGCTTGATTCATTCCATGCAGTCCACACCGCATAAGTGCCATCCTCTTTCTTTGCCGATACCATCCAAAGATAATTGTCCGCTGGATGATAAGATTTCTGCCTAATCTCCAATACTGTATATTTAGGAAGATGCTCTTTAAAATATAGCTCCACATGCTTCCTGATTTCGTTTAAATCAATTCCCATAAAACATCATTCTCCTTTCAGATCAGGGGCAACCTGTAAAAGGATTCACCCATAACCGCAATAAGCTCTTCAGATTCTTCCTTATCACAGGACTGTAGAAAATGGTAGAACACAAGCCCTGAAAAAGTCTGCTGCAAAGTCCTGTGGTCCATCGCCATCTCCTTTGCCACCTTTTCCATCTTCTCATTGCTGACAGATTCCATCTTCTTCTGGACAAAGGGAATCTCCGCAAGCTGTCTGCCTGTTTTTGCGGATGCTTCATTCCTCAAATCTGTCCTGTATCTGCTGTCAGATATTACCTTTATCCAGCAGATGTCCAAATCCTCCATCTGTCTGGAATCCCTCTGTTCCCCTGCGATCTTATCAGGCTTAAAAAACATGTTGTTCACTTCACGGGAGAAATATTTCGCAATCTCCTGTGGGCTGGCAGTCTTTAAATCCATCATAAACATCTACCTCTTTTCCTTTATACTTTTGCAAGTTTCTTCTTTTCCTCTGTGTCTTTTTTAAACCTGACTTCCACACAGCCATATTTTTCCCTGATATAGCTCATGGAAGCAGGTTTTGAGCTGAACTTATGGAAATCGTCAAAATGCAGATACCACATCTGCTTCTGCCTTGCCCAGTGGAACCCTAACTCTTTCAGTTCCTTTCGGTAGGCATAGCAGTTGGACACCCATATCCAGACACCAATAATCTCCACCTTGATCCCTTCAAACCTTGCAAGCTGCATGACCTTTTCCCTGATCAGCTTGTCTTTCTGCCAGTCATAGGCCTGCTTCTGCTTGTCGGTTGCATCTTTGTATGTGTCCTTATGCTCAAAATCACTTTTCAGTCTCTTGAACAAAATGTCATACTCTGCATTGACTTCTTTGATGATATCCTCTGAACCGCCGTTATCAGGATGATGCTCCATAACAAGCCTCCTATACAGCTTCCGCAGTTCTTCAAGCGATTTAACATCTTTGAACCATTTCATAAAGCACCACCCTTTCAGAGCATCTCATGCTCTTTAAAGCTGAAATAAGCATCACCGCCGACAATGATATGATCATACAAATGAATACCTGTAAATGATTTACCTTTTGAAATACTTTTTGTCAGCAGATTATCCTCCATGCTCGGAACACAGTCCGCAGATGGATGGTTGTGGAGCAGGATAATCTTAACTGCACCAATAAGCAGTGCCCTCATAAAGACTTCCCTTGCACCGACAAGGCCGTTGGTTGCTGTTCCTTTGGAAATAAGGAAAATCCCAATCACCCTGTTCCGATTGTTCATGGCCACCATATAGCAGTGTTCCTCACCCAGTTCCTTTAAAGAAGTGAGGTCATTGATCATTTCCACCGCATCCGCTGGCTGGTTCAGCCTGTCCGCTGTATAATCAACTGTCTTTTCCTCTACCAGTATGGTTCTATGTTTTCCTGTAACTCTGGTATCATAAAAAGTTATCTGCATAGTTCTTAACTTTTTCCTTTCTGTAATTTCAAAACAAGGACAGACATTTCTGCCTGCCCCTGCCCTGTGGCCCTGATAACTGCCACATCTCTATATGAAATTTTTCATGCAGGCTGTATCATCCCTCTGCACCTACAGGAGAATTGCCTTCTCCTGTTTTGGTAGGTTCAGGTTCATCCTCACAATACCCTGTAATCTCTTTCTGAATTTCAGGGGTATCCTCCTGTTCCATGGGAGCATCTGCACATTTCTGAACAGCAGATATTTCTCCCTGCTCCTTTGAATCAGGTTCTTCCTGTTCCAATAATGGCTGTTCTACCTCCTGTCCTGCATTTTCAGCATCAGGGGCATCACCGACATCCTTTTCTTCCAGCACAGGATCAGCTTCCAGAGAAGATTCCTTTTCCCTTTCTTCTTTTATAAGGGCAATCTTTTCTTCCACTTCCGCCACCATGTCTTTCAGTTCTTCTGGAATCTCAATCTCATGGTAGAGGCAGAAACTCTTAACCATGACCGCCAGTCTCCCGTTGACTTTTTCCAGCTTTGTGAAGCCTGTTGAACAGAACAGCTTGTAGTCCTCAAACAGGGAATCTTCCTCTGTGAAGAACTCCCACCACTGCCGCAGATACATAGGCTTTACCCCTGTATCCATTGCCACATCAGCAAGATAGATCAGCATCGGAATGTTGATCTTCTTAAGCTGTTTATTCTTTTCAGGAAATGCATCCGTCAGGTATTCAACCGTAGATTTGATTGTATCTACCTGCTTATCACTGTAACAGCCCTTTATGCCCTCCGCATACTCCATAAGGCTTGTTTCAGAAAAATCCTTAAGCTGGAAACCAGAAACATAATTCCTGTCAAGCAGCATCATGGCCTGCAGTAAACACCGCTGGTCATCCGAAGCTTTAAGCTGTGCCTTTGTGAAGAAAGCACTCTCCGCAAAGAAATGCGATGCAAGCAGTTCATTTAAGAGGATCGCCACATCAGTTCCAGCTTTCGCTTTACAGAGCTGTGCCGATGTAAGCGGAACCGCTGAATTTAACCTGCTGAACACTTCCTCTATAGTGTTGTTCACATACTCCTCTGTGTCACCATCCTCGGGCTCAAATGCCTCTATCCGCAGTTTGAACCTGATAATCTCCTGCTGGCAGTCCTGTTCAAGGTCTGAAAAATATTTGCCAGACACGTCATAAGCAGTACCGTCAAGAATCGCAAGCGGCATCTCCGTCAGTGGGAACTTGTTGTCGATAAAATCGAAGACTGTAGTTATCCTCTGGATACCGTCGATCACCGAATACTGGTATTTCTTATCGGCAACCATATCTTTCCTGAAATAAACTGTCGGCACAGAATAAATGCTGTTCTGCAAAAGGCTGTGGATAAGTAAACTCTTCCTCTTTGCATCCCACATGCCGCTCTTTCTTTGGATCGGCGAATTGAAATCTATGGTATCCTTTGATGGATTGTCCTTCATCGCCTTTAAAGTTTTGATTGTCATACTGATATTATTCCTGATCATAAAAATTTCTCCTTCCAAAAATAAAAATATGGAACCGATAGCTGCAACAGTATCACAGCACCGCTCCCATTCCTGTAAGCATCTTATTAAGTTGTAAGGTACTGCCTATCTGAAAGGCAGTTCTTCATCCAGATCATCGGGGATGTTCATAAATCCCTGACCATCATAGGGCAGTGGGGAATCTTCCTTTTTGCCGCAATATTCAATCTCCTTAACAAAATGTTCAAGAGTATAGACTTTCTTCCCCTCTTTGTTTTCGTAGCTTCCGCTCTGCATCTTTCCGCAAAGAAGAATCTCCTTGCCTTTACAGAGGTTTGCTTCCGCAATCTCACCCAATTTTCCCATGCACACACAGGGGATGAAATTCGCTGGATAATTGCCATCCTCACCCTTTGTCCTCTCCCTGTCCTCAACAGCAAGTGTAAACCTTGCTATACAGACAGGCTCGCTGCTAGTTGTGTACCGCACATCGGGGTTCCTTGTTAATCTGCCTTTTAGGATTACCTTATTCATCAATTATACCTCCTGTTTCTTCCTCTTTTAACCTGATTTTAAGATGAACAGACTGTTTGTTTCTGCCATCTGCCGATATAATCTCTCCCTCAACAAAAACTGCTGCAGGATAATTGTTTTTCCTATGCACTTCCCTGTAAAGGGACAGCATAATCATAAACAGAGTGCCAACTATAATACATAAAATAATTTTCACAACCATAACATCTCTCCCTTACATTGTAATCTTTCCAGTTGCCCTTATGTATTTGTACATATGGTCAGACAGGATTTCTTCGGGCCTTAAGGTAGTTGCATTGACAATTCTGATTTGCTCGCACATTTTCTCCTCATCTGGAATCTTTTCCAAAGGCATCAGAATTACTTCATTTACACTGCATGGAATGATGCAGAGATCACTTTTCCAATTCTCCGCAATATCCTTTAACACATCCTTATACAGGATGCATCCTGCTCCATCCAGCATACAGCGGTTTGTCAGGATATATGCTGCAGTGCTCTCATAGCCATCCATTCCCAGAAAATTGTCCAGCTTTTCGTATTTATATCCCATCAGCTCAGGCGTGTTATGAAGAGCAGTCTGGTACAGTTCTTCCTGCCTCTTTCCCCAACATTCCAAATGGGAATAATGGATAAGAAAGCCCGCAATGCCTTTTTCGTTCTTTTCCAGAATACACCGAAACACAATAGCCAAATCCAGAAGCCTGCAGTGCGGAACATCCTTAAGAAGTTCCCTGTTCTTTTCATAATTGATGAGCTTATAGACAATCTTCCCTTTTACTTTCTGCCAGTCGGTAAAAAAAGAAGTATCCACCTTTTCATCAACCCTGCTTTTCTCATAGGTTTCCAGAATTTCATTTTCGATTCCTGTGAGGCATCTCCCCTGCCTGTACTGGTGGTAAAAATCATCAAGATAAATCGTCGGGCAAAGGCAGTTTCCCTGTTCCTTGATCACCATCCCTTTGAGCTTGACAGTATTATTCTTTACAAAATCTCCTATGGAAACAATAAAACTGTCTCCGAGCCTTTTCTGGATGTCCATTTTCACACATCTGCTGAACCCCTCCAGCGACATGCAATCTCCAAAGTCTTTCCTGTTACAATTTGTTTCCTGCATAAAAATTTCTCCTTCCTGTGCTTTGCACATAAAATACCTGGCTTCCGCCATTCCTTTTAGCAACCTGTCAATGCAAACCTGTAAAATCAGCAACCTGTCTTTATGCTGTCTTAACCTGTTTTGAGGATAAAATTTTTCCTCACTTTTATTGACCTTAGATTATAGACAGGAAGAAGAAAAATATAATAAAAAGAAAATATGCCCCTTAAAAAGAAAAAGTGGGATTGCAGTATCAATGGAGAAAGACATTCGTTGAAAAAAGTCTATGAAATCTTTTTCACCGAGTGATTCACTTTCTATTTGTATACCACCTACCTTTTTCTTTTTAAGAGGCATTATTTTATAATCTGCCGATACCGAAAAAATAGCAGGCTTTAACACCTGCTATTCTTAATATGAAATACTTATTTTTGTACTTCTATCCAAACACCCTTGATTTCCAATAATCATTTATATCATGGAACTCTTGCGGATAATCTAATGCCGCATAATCATACTTCTGGTTCTTCGGCGGATTCTGGTTGTATGCTTCAAAGAATCCCTTTAATTCCTCTGTCGCTTTTCTTCCAGCTCCATCATGGTCAAAGCATATAACAAACCTCTCATTACAGTGCAGAGCATGTTCCTCTGATAGATAATGAATCAGGGATTTTAAGTTTGCAATGCTGTTAAGCGATATGCTCTTTATCCCATTCATGGAACAGGACAAAGCATCTTCCATACCCTCACAGATGTAAATATCATTGTTCTTATTATGCTCCATCCCCTTTGTGATAAAGTTAAAATCAGAAGCCCCCAATGCCCTTTTTGTATGGCTTCCGTCAAAGCTTTTCTGTATCGCCATGTGTCTTTCTGTATCCATATAGAACTGGTCAAGACACAAATCATCTTCATCATCAGCTTCGTAGTCAACAAGGTAAATAATACTATTCACACCTTCCCAATAGTTATGCTTAATCTGTATTCTGTTCGCTCTCAGGATGGGAGCAATCCCCTTATAAAATCTGCCTTTGGTCTTTATCTCATTCAACCGATTGATTTCATTTTGGTCTGTCTCTGTCCGCAATGCTTTGTCAACGTTCTGTGCTGTATGGATTTCTCCATCATAAATGTAGGAATCATAAAGGATTATCCCTCTGCCATGGAGATAATTTAATTCATATCCTGTAAGTGGTCTGCTGTTGCCGACTATCATTTCATAGGGAGTGACATTGTTACCATTACTGGCTTGACTGCTCTTATTACCGCCAAACTGATAACCACAAGCCTGACTACTACTGTTATTTATCACCGCATTACCGCCACTCCCCTTTGCTATATCCTCCAGCTTTAGGATTTCCTCTACCGCTTTATAGAATGGTACTACCCTTCCATTGACTTTTTCACACAAGCACTGGTATAGATCAATGGTATCAAAAGTCTCTCCGCATCCAAAGCACTTACAGGTATTCCTTGATTCCGAAAATGCACAGCTCGGTGTACTGTCATTATGGTTGGGGTGTGGGCATCTGATTCTGCCATACCTGTCTTTCTCCCAATTAAATTCCTCAAAAATAATGTTTATGTCCACTGCTTTCGCAGCCTTTATTGTTTCTCTGTCAATCATATATAATTTCCTCCCATTAAACAAATTTTCTGCCTTTCTTTTATCTGAAATCTGATTTCTCAATCGTAAAAATATCCTTTTCATCGGTTTTCAGTTGGCTGCGGATTACATCAGCCCCTTTGGACTTGTACATATTTTTCAGCATCTTTTTCACCCTGGTCACAGCCCCCTTTTCATTAAGAGACAGGGATTCTTTCGGATAAGTTTTTTTGTAGAATCTTATTATCTCCCCTGCCAGTGCATCTGTGATGGTGTAGCATCCGCACCCTTTCTGCTTTAAGTAACAATATATGGCTACCTGTAAGGTATCTTTTATCCCTTTGTGATACAGGGGAATAGCCGATGCATCCATCCCGTCAAACTTTTCAAGCATCTTGTTTGAGATAATCAAGTTATAAGCATTTTTGTACTTTGTCACTTTTCCTTTCGATTTGGAGCTGACCATCACACGGAGTATATTCTCTTTTGACATATGCAGTTTTTCAAGGCTTTTCATCAGCTCTGCCAGATACCCTGTTCTCCTGATTCTTGAAAGATTGCCGCTGTGATGTATGTCCGATGTATATTTGTTTTCCTCCCACTTTACGATTGCATTATAATACGCTTCCTCACAGACCACTTCCTGCCTGACATATTCCAGCCCATCCCAGAGATTATTCCTGTCATAATCCCTTTTCTCTTTCCCTGTCGCAGTCTCCACAAAATCAACCCTGACCTTCATTCTGGCTTCCAGCTCCTCTTTCAGCCTGTCTGCATGGTAAAGGTACTGCCTCTGGTACTGGTCGTAGCTCACCATATACAGGAGCCTGTAATCTACCCTGATTTCCCCATCCTCATATTTCAGGCAGTCTTTCAGCCTTTTCTGGGCTTCAATGCCTGCAAGTGCCATAACCTCCATCAGTTCATTGTCATCCAGCTCCAAACCCTCCATTTCATCATCAGTCAGGTTTCCTGTCCTCTGGTTTTCATCCCTTACCTTTGCAAAGGCATCCGCATATCTCTGGAGGGTGGCTGTTACCTCTTTGGCAGCCCTGTAATTTGATTTCAAAATACCCATCAAAGGACTGAACCCTGCCCCGTTAAAAAATACAGGCTGTGAATCCATGCCGTAAGTAGCCTCCCCACTGTTCTCCGTGGATCTGATATATAGATTTCTTATCACTTTTCCACCGTATAAATCCAGCTTCACCTTATATTTTCCACATGGGATACTATCCATCTGTGCGGTATCTTTTATGACCGCCATACCATTCTCCAGCACAACATTATGGAACTCGCATATCTTATTCCCCTCCCCATCTAAAAGGTATGCTTCATTTGCCTTTGGTTTTGGCAGTATGACCTTTGCGCACTCAATGTGGGATGTGACAGTCCTCCTCGCCCTGTTGAAAAACTGCTCGATACTGTCAACGCTCATGTTCCAGTCAGGAAAGGCCGCTATCATCTGCAAATTCGACGGATAGGAAGTCACATTGATTCCAACCTCTGAAACACTGGTAGTAAGAATCCCCTTAAGTGGGGAGCTTTGGATTGTCTCCCTGTCTACAATGGAATTATACAGGTCACTGTCCTTTTCCTCGCTTGTGAGCACCCCATAGGATGGCAGGTAATTTTTCACCAAATTTCCAATGCGTTTCGTGCTATTGAGCCTGACGAATGGGAAGTGTTTATCCAGGTCTATCTCCTTTATATATTCAACCACATCATCCACGAACTCAATCTCAATCCTGTCCATCACAGGCCGATAGCTGTCGCTCTCAAACTCAATGCACTTATCGCACCGAAACAGGGGCATGGGGGCTGGTGTGGCTGTCAGCAGTATCGCACTGTCATAAAAATTCTGCTCAATGCCCGATATGATCCCTTTCATGGCATATTCCCTGAACTTATGCTGTGTCACCAGAAAATGGCACTCGTCAAGGATGAGCACATACCTTTCCTTAACCCCAAGGGCTTTCTGCTTCCTGATATAGTCCTGTACCTTGTCCAGTTTTTCATAAGTGGTCGCCGTAATCTTTTTGCTGGTATAGAACATGTCGCCGCCGACCATGGCCCTGACATCAGGGATGTTCCCTGTCTGCTGTACTGTGTTCACCGTCGGAAGTGCTATGAATACCTTGCAGTCCTTATCCTGCTTTACTACCTTTTTCGCCACATCTGCCAGTGTCCTGCTTTTCCCTGAACCTGTGGGGGCAACCACAAGTGTAATGCCCTTATTTGTCATTGCATCCTCTAATGCTTTGACATTATCAGGGTTATCCGCAATGTACCTGTCATATTTTCTTGTCTCCACATCCCTGCAGTAATGGCTGTCATTATAGAACAGCTTCCTGATTTGGGGAGACATCTCCCTGATCAAGTCTGCCCTCATTCCCATAATATCCTCCTTTCTCCCCCGTAGGGGAGGCTTCAGCCCTTAACTGAAGCCCCGCCAATCTATTGCTTATCTTACTCTATAAGAGCACAATGCCATTCCCAATAACTTCTTTGTCGGATATGCCGCATATATGCTCCTGACATTCCCCAGATAATCCTGCCTGTCAAAGGGTTTCTCTTTCTGCTCCATAGCCATTTTAACAAGCTTCCTGCTGATTTCCGTAGACAATGACAGCAGCCTGTTATGGAGTAATCTGCCTGTCTGTGTGTCGTACAAATGGACTGTCATAGCCAGTCCCTGACCATCCGCAGGCATCTCCAGCCTGTTCAGGTTCCTGCTAAGGTGTACATTATATGGTGCATCCATCCAGCTCATATCGCCAAATTTGAACATTGGAAAAATAACATTCCTTAATTGTGCCAGTTTCATTTCAAATGGATTTCCAGATGCAAACTGTTCAATCTCATGTGTAGTTGGTTTTCTCATGTATACATGCAGGTTTATACCACAATCATCTATATCAAATAAAATCCCCTCCTGATGATTGACCGCTTCCTGATAAACATCCCCAACCGTGTAACACTCCACCATTTCTTTTTCCTCCCCATCATAATTAACAATCTCTGTCATGGCTTCTAACATATCAGTCATTCTTTCCATAACGATTACATGCATGTTGCTTTCAAAAAACTGCAAGGGCATTACATTTTCCAAGGTAAGCATCCACCCATTTACCCCTGCCACGCCGACAGCAAACTTTTGTGCCAACTCCTTAACCTTTTTATGAACAAAATCGTCATCGTACTCAACATCTGAAACAAATACATTCAGTTGTACTTTTTCATCTTCTATTTTGTAGCAGACATTCATTTCCTGTCCTTTCTGGCTGCACAATGTTGTGCCGACCAGATAAATACTTCCTTCCTGCATCATCTGGAAATTCCAGTGTGTAAATTCATTTACAAGCTCCATCACCTTTACGGCAAGTTCTTTTTGTCTATTCATATCATTATCCTCTCTTTCTTTTATTTCTGAAATGATGTGTGTTCCCTCACACCTTGTCGGGGCTGTTTATAACAGCCCTGCCTCCACCGTCGGCTATCGTTGAAGTAACAGCAGGGAATCTGGTCCCTGAGCCTTGTCTGGTTATATACCAGCCTCCCCACCATTCTTACTGCCTGGGAAGTGGCAGGCAGGTCTTTCCTGCTGTGAACTATTTTCTTTATTATCAGCCACTTTTTTCTTTTGTGCCGAGCACTAATAAATTGCATTTTTAAGTCTTCATTTCCTTATTTCCCTGACTCTATGGGTAGTCTATCATGGTTTTTCCGCCTGCTCCGAGCACTGCTAAATTGCATTTTTGCACACAAAAAAAGAACCCCCATTGTCTGGAAGTCCTTATTTTCATGTTATTTGTATATATTCCCCTCTAATGATGTGACCTTTTTATACTTCCTTTTCCCAAACCTGTAATCCT
>BLLT01000096.1 GCA_011958945.1 Lachnospiraceae bacterium
GCAGACACAAACTTAGGATTGTAAATTTTCAATTTTCGCTTCTTCTGCCAGTTCCTGTTTTTCCATTACCCTAAAGAACGGAAGGAAAATCAAAAATACCAGTATATAACTGAGCAAAGATATGAGTATGGCAGAAAATTTAAATCCTGTACCGATAAATGCCCCAAGCGGCGCCGGCATTGTCCACACAGTCATCGCCACTATCGGCGGAGTCAGTCCAATCACTGCCAAAACTGCGTTAAAAATCCACAGCGCAGTAAATCCCAGAACCCACGGCACGAACATCAGCGGATTTAGTACGATAGGCAGGCCATACATAATCGGTTCAGCAATATTAAAGATAGTGCCCGGAAGCCCTACTTTCCCCAATACCTTAAAGCGTTTTACTTTACTGCAGCAGCATAACAGGGCAATAGGAAATACGGAAACCCTTACGTAATAATTAGTCCATTGCTCCGTAAACATATAAGGAATCGCCTGGCCTGCTGCAAATGCATTGATATTATCCGTAATCATATTTGTCCAAATAGGGCCCATAATAGAAGATACCACATTCGAACCATGAATTCCCACAAACCATAACAGCCTGTCCAAAAAGAACCCGGCCCCCTGGGCAACAGGGCCGCTCCCCCCTACTACCAGCTTTGCCATCGCGGAATTAATTAACGCCAGGAAATCAAAACCGGCAATGCCCTGACCCAGAATAGCGCTTATTACAATGACTACGCTCACCGGAATCATACTGGTAAATGCTGCCCCAATCATGGGGGGAACGGCCTCCGGCATTTTAATGACTATCTTTTTTCCAATCAGGAAGCGGTAAATTTCCACCGCCATAATACTGATGATAATGCCGCCGAAAAGGCTGGGCGATCCTAATATATAGGATGGCCAGTCAAAATTTTCGGTAAGTGTTGAAAAGTCAATAAAACAGAAAAATGAAGCCATGGCAGCAATCCCGCCTACAATAGGAGATACGTTTTCATCTCTCTTATGATAATAATCCCCAAGGAAATATCCGTTCAGAATGGCTGCCAGCAGTGCCAATATATTCAAGGACACAAATACAATTTGAAGCAGCCATGGCCTGCATGGAGTCACTACAGCGCCAATGGCACTTGCCACTGCAGGCATATTCAGCCCAGATCCTTCAGCAAACAATCCGCTCAAATTTAAAATCAGCGTCGCTGCAGCGCCCAAAAGCATATACGGCATCATCGTTATAAATACATTCTGCATCGCCTCCAAATACCTGATCTGGGCAATCCTTAGCAAAGGCGGCGCCATTTTCTGTTCCACGAAATCCGTAAGTACTTGCAACCAGTTCCTCCTCTGTTCTTTTGTTTTTCCCATAAGCAATCTCCCTTCTCTTTTTTCTTCATTATACATTACTCTTTATTTCATTTCAATATTTTTCTCATTATTTTTGAAACTTTTCTCACTTCGTTGATTTATATACATTCATGTGATATACTCTATATAAATTCAGATATCAAGCCCCTCCCACAGCCGGAACCTGACACCTGAATTTTATATTTCATATATAATATATTTACGGTTTATCCGGGCAAGGAGGACTATGAACCCGCTGGAACTCATTACTCTGCACGAGCAAAGCTTCACCAAATCCGATATTAAAGTTAGAAATTTTGTTTTAGATAATCTGGAAATTATAACAGCCCGTTCTATAGATATAATTGCTGAAAAAGCCGGCGTATCCAAATCTGCCCTTTTACGCTTCTGTAAAAAGCTTGGATACGAAGGCTATTCCGAATTTAAATATGAGGTATCCAAATACCTTTTATCCGGTACGCTCTACAACCCGGAAGGCATAAAGTCCAACCAAAATGTTGTTTCTTACTACGTAGACTGCATCCAAAAGCTCCCCAACTATATTTCGGAAGAAATCTACCACCGCTTGGGCGGTTTTATTCAGCAGGCTGCCAAAATAAGAATATATGGACTTCATGAAAGCGGCCTCTCCGCCCAATATCTTTCCTATCGCCTGGCTGCCCTGGGCATTGATTCGGAACCTTTGGTCTTTTCCGGCCTGTTTAGCGAAAAGGCCTCCTACTCCACCGCAAACGATTTAAATATATTCTTTTCCGTTTCCGGCACCACACAGGAAATCATTGATGCCTCCAAGGTTTCTTTGGACAAAAACGCCAAAACAGCCATGATTACCCAAAACAGCAAATCGCCATATGCCAGCCAATATGACAGCTTCCTTTCCATCCCCTCTATTGGCTTTACGAAAAACGAATTCTTCCTCGATTCGCAGGCTATCTTTTTTATTACGATAGATTTGCTTATCAATCAGTTGTCTAAGCTGCTGTAGGAATTTAGTGTCATTTTGTTAATGATTGCGAACGCCGTGAGGGAAATAAAATGCTTAAGGGACTCCTTAAGCATTTTATTTCCCTCACGGCTGGGCTAAAGTGCTAACTTAATGACATCGAAGCTGAATAGTTACTTTTTAAAACTGTCACTGTTTTTTCAGCCTCACCCTGTCCTTATTGAAAAATTCCGCTACTGCAGTATTCGGCCATCCATTCCAGTCCTCCATAATATCATAATTAAACAACGTCCCTGCGGAAGGCATTTCCTCCAATTCCACATCTTTTTGCCCCTCGTCCAAAAGTATCTCATAGCGCCTGTCCATCGCATCCCCAAACTCTTTCGCTTGTCCGCTTATTAAATAATCCACCGTCCGTACCATAGCCGTTGTAGCATACCATTGCGGGTTTGCCATAATCAAAATTGCCACGGCAAAAAGGACATATATTTTATAAAATTTCCATTTTTCTGCCAGCCATTCGCCCCTGGCTCTCCACTTATTATTCCATCTCTTTATTATATAACCCATCACATATATCATATCCACAATTATGCTTAGCATAAAATAAAAAAATATTAAATTGGACATCCTGCCAACAGGTTTCCCCATACCGGCATAATAGGTGGGCGTATACATGGCCAGATAGCCGCCAAAGGTCATAATAACAAACAACACCGGACAAGGAAAAGAAAACTCGTACTGCTTTCCAATCATCTGCGATGCCAGAAATAAAGCAATTACTATCATACAAATGATAATAACCGGATTGCGCCAGTATTCTGAATACATGTCCTTTAGGCCCTGATGCACGGCCCTCCCAATCGTATAAATCACATTATGTATATCAAATCCGAAATCGCTGCCTCCCCGTACCTTCGTTCCCGGCGCTTTCATATTAATAATAGCCGTTATCCCAAATACTGCCAATGGAATGATTAAATACAATGTGTTTCTCTTTAAAGGCATCAAAAAGAACAGCAGAAAAAGCAAAAGCAACGGAAGCAGGACCACCGTTAAATAATTTCCTCCGCCTACGAAAAAAGCCGTGAGTACTGCCATCACCAAATTTCTTTTTTTACCGCCAAAAATAAATCTTAATGAAAACCCGATGCAAAACAGCATGACTGAATAGGCAAGCGTATAAGCCACTGCCCCATTGTACCAGTAAAAAGCCTCTCCTGTAGATGGAATAAATTGTATTGCAATTAGAAAATAAAGCATATCTATTACAAGGAAAACCGACTTCTTTATATTCAATATTTTTACCAGCAAATAATAAAGCAAAAATGATGTGCCACCCAAAAAAGAAAGCAACATTATATACGGAACTATAAAATATGCACGTATATTGAAAATTTCCGGCTGAAACGCCTGAACAAAAGTAGTTGTAAATGTTCCCTGCCATCCATGATACATGCTAACGGTATCTTGGACAGCCACTTTTAAGAATTGAACTATCGAATGAGTTTCATTCCATACCTGTCTGCGAACCCCTGCGCCACATCCGAAATCATCGGCTGATGCATGGGAGTATCTGGCTACTACCAGCATAGGAATAATAGTAATGACAAAAAAAAACACCATACCTATAGCTATCTTTCTGTCATCAAACCATAATCCAAGTCTTGCAATACCCCCCCCAATATTCTACGTTTACTCTTTTGTTCCTCCATGATGATTCCTGCCCTCCTATTGTTTTCGCCTTTTCAATTTATCCTGTATCACTTGTACGCCTGCAAATGCCAAATGGCTCGTACATTATTATTTTATCATACATAATCCACTTTGTATACAAAAACAATTGATTTCCGTGCGCTTAATGAAATTGGTATTGACATCCCTTTTTACTTACCTTAGAATCAATGTAGATATTTTTCGGATTTTAAGACCAACCATTCATGGAGACAATTGATGGCAAAAGATAATTCAGCTAATATATTTTCTAAAAATCATACTTTAATTACAAAAGGAATTTTGCTTATTCTACTTCTGGCTCACCACGTATTTTACCCAGATATTATTACCGCCTATGGTATTAATACTATTTTAGATGATGTCCTTTTGGTTAATAGAATTGTACTATACTTCAAAATATGTATTGCAGGTTTTGCCTTTTTAACGGCTTTTGGCACTACACGTATCCTGAAAGCCCAAAAAGACGATAGCCCCCAAAATTTTTTCCGCCTTACTGTCACAAGGCTGCTAAAGCTGGAATCGGCTGTTTTTATCATATATTTTCTTGCCATTATATACAAACAATTTATTATGGGGCAATCCTTAAAAGATTTATATACGCCGGACGGGCGAAATATCCCTTTGATGGCACTGCGTATGTTCATTGATATGATTGGCATGGCGAATTATTCCCTAACCCCTACAGTCAATATGACTTGGTGGTATCTGTCTTTTGCCATCCTTTTGATTTCGGCCATGCCTTTTATTTATATGGCTTATAAAAAATTCCGCTATCTTTTGCTGCCTGTCGGATGCCTGCTGCCCTATACCTTACCGGATTCCAATTCCTCATTTTTTTCACTGCTTCCTATTGTAATACTGGGAACTGCATTCAGTTATGAAGACTGGTTCGAACGCATAAGGGCATACAAAAAGAAAGGCAGCTTTGCTATTGGGTTAATAGCGAGTTCCGCCCTTCTTTATTCTGGCTATCTGGTTCATGGATATGTCAATATAACATTTTGTTATATACTGGCATTCGTCATCCCTTACCTAGTGTATGAATATATTTCCTATATTCCAATTATTCGTTCCCTACTTAAATATCTGGGGAAACATGCCACTAATATTTTTTTAACTCATACCTTTATTTATTATTATTTTTATCCTGATTTTATATACTCTTTCCATTCCACATGGTATATTCTTCCTATACTTATCATCACCAGCCTTGGCGTTTCTATTGTCATTGAATTAATTAAAAATTTTTCCGGCTATAATAGGCTGACAAACAAACTGTTGAGGTTTGTGAATACTGTAAAGATGCGGGCTCCAGATTAAATTCTCAATTCACGTCCACACAAATTCCCTGGCAAACGAGTCAAATTCTACTTTCTGGTAAGACGCCGTTTGCCCGTCCAGCCGCCTTTCCCATTCCTGGCATTTCCGAATGTCCCTTCCATTCTCCAAAATCTCATCCATCATGCCCATAATCATATCATAATTGCTTTCCGACTGATTATCAAAAACCAGCGCCCAGCTTTTCTCCGGGTCATTCTCATCCGCATAGCTGACCCCCTGGGCATTCGTATACAAAATCCCGGTGGGCGTCCTGTGGCACAGCCCTTCGATTTCTATGGATGCATAAAAAGAAGCCATTTCATCGCTTTTGACCAGATTAGGGTATTTCGTCTTATAAGTATCCGCTAATTTATGGTATGCCTCCACATCGGCCTTGCTTTGGAAAAGGATATGGGCCATCTTCCCTTTCATTCCGTCAGGTATCATAATCTCAATCCCCGTAGCCGCGTTCCTGCTGAATGTATAGCCGGTCAATTCCCCTTCTTCCAATTTATCCGTTCCAAAATACTGAGCCAGCATGGATTTTAACGTCTCATCCACCGCCATGATGTTCCCGCCCATGGCAGAATTGCCGCAGGGAATCAGAAAGCTTCTGCCGGTTGCCCTGTCAGTCTGCAGTTTGCAGCCGTTTTCGTCGTACCGGTACGTATATCCCGTAGTTTTATCCGTAATCAGGAATTCCCCCTCTTCCCCTTTTTCCACCGTATACTGGGAATTATCCTGTTTATAGCGCTCCGTGCCCGTAATCTGGTAATAGATTTCCCCTTCTGACAATCCTTTTTCTTTCCTGATGTCTATACCCAGCAGTTCCGAAAGCATATCCGTTGTAATGGAATTCTCTTTCTTAACCTTTATCTTCTCTTCCTGCTTTTCGGAATCTTTACGGATGCGCTCCTGCATGTCATCGATCGCTTTATCCACGCTCCGCATCATTTTATTCCACTGTTTCATGGTGTAAGATTCCGCTCCGATAGGAATGGATGTTTCCGTTTCCCCTCTTCGTACTTTCTCGTAGATTTCCTGCTTCCGCTTGCTGATAGCATCCATTAAGGATTCCGTTTGCTGTTCCTTTTGTCCGGTTTTCCTCTTAGTAAAAAAATAATCGTATCCGTTTTGTACATACCCTTGCGTATCGGTAACTTTGCCCATCTCTATTCCCATTCTTTATCACCGGTAAGGGCATCCAGCTGCCATTCCTTCAGTTTGAATACGCCCTTGTCTTTGTCATCGCCTTCATAACCAATAAATCCATTGGTTTTTTCACTTTTCTCCGCCGCCTCTTTCGCACTTTCGACGCTGTCGGCATTCTGCTCCTCGCTGCTTTTGCCGATGCCATCCTCCATCTCTTCGATTTCATGCTTCATCTGCTGGATTTTCCCATCCATCTTCAATGCCCTCAGAATGCGGTTAATATCTTCCGGGGAAAACATGCCGATGGCCTTGGCCAAATCCCCTATGCTGTCTCTGTTCACCATCAGGCAGCCGCCCTCCGACAGCGGAACACGGATTACCTGATCCATGTGATTTAAATCTATATTGCCCAGGCAGAGCCATTTCCTTTCGTTATCCAGTGTAAATATTACGCCATTATATTCTATCACA
The DNA here is from genome assembly GCA_011958945.1 of Lachnospiraceae bacterium. GTDB lineage: Bacteria > Bacillota > Clostridia > Lachnospirales > Lachnospiraceae > Kineothrix. Next base: position 6,977 of record BLLT01000096.1, read on the forward strand.
CCATCCTCATTGGCCAGATAGGAATATGGTGCACCCTGATTCTTTTCGGGAAGGGCTTCTTTATAAAGATTCTCCGTAATCTTCATATTCCTTTCCACCAGCCCCCTGTCCTCGAAAGGTCTCTTTAAGCTATCCAATGTAATCTGCCCTTTCTCCTCCAATGACCTTGCCAGGCTTTCCGGTGCCGCCAGGTCTTTCTCCTCCCGGGCATCCGCCTTATTTACGTTTGTCATCCTGTTATAATAATAACCGCCGGAAAATCCAATCCCATTTACTGCCATTCTCTCCCTCATTTCTACGCTTCAGCGTTTGATTCAGCGTTTGATTCGATGCCTGCTTTAGCGCTTGACCCAGCACTTGCCACCATATATGCCATGCGTTCCATCTCGTCCCTGCTGTCCTTCCTGGAAGATATCCCATCATATACGTAAGCCTTCCAAGTGCCGTCATCGCTCTTTTTTTCCACATATACGCTGCATGCTCCCGAACCCTTCATCCCCCTGTCCTCTTTGGCTTTCAGCACATAGCCTTCCAACACATTCACTTCCACCTTATCGCATTCCCCATAAGAAATCATACGCACCGGAACTTCTTTGGCCGTCAACGCATTTCTTTCCATACAGGCATTGATATTCTCCATCCTCGGCTGACCGGCTTCCCTTTCCAGCTGCCGCAATGGCTGCCCTCCCGGCCGGCCGGCCTCTTCCGCCTTCTTGACCTGGGCTTTCATAGCCTCTTCCTGCACCATACTCTTTTGCAGGCTGCTACGGAAGCTGTCCTCTTCCGGCTTTATCTTACAGCTTTTTGTGGATATATCGCCCAATTTTTTAGTATTCCCTTTTCCCTGCACACCGCCCGGCCCGTTCATTTTCGCCGCATTTTGATTTCTTTGATTCCATTCATTAATCCGCATCCCTGCCACCTTCTTTCAAAGCCTTATCCGTAAGGCTTCCTTCCTTACCCCTGGTTCCATACAAAATCCGTTCTTTTATCAATTCCCTCCCCCGCCGCAGTCTCGTTTTCACCGTTCCCTCACCCAATTCCATAATCCTGGCAATTTCTTTTATGGAATAATCCTCATAGTAAAATAAATATAAAGGATTGCGGTAGGACGCCGGAAGAGCCATCACATGCCAAAGCGTCTCATCCTCTTCCACAAAGGGCAGTTTAAAATGTTCCATTTCATGTTCCGGCACTTCATCGAAGGCTACTGTTCTGGAGAACCATGCACTTTTCTGGATGTCATAGCAGATATTAATTACTACACGTATAAACCATGCTCTTTCATGGTCTTCATTAGCAAAACTCGGTTCTGTCTTCAAATATCTGCAAAAAGCTTCCTGCACCACGTCTTCGGCATCCGCCTTGCTTTTCATATTGGAAAAAGCAATACGGTATAATATGTCCTTATATTTCTCAAACGGTGCCGCTCCTTCCTTTTCCTCGTTTTTTAACATAGTAACCCCTCATCTTAAGGCCGGCATAAATTGTATGGATAATTTCTTCCTGCAGGCAATAGCTGTATATGCCGGTTTCAGCCATTAAAGACTCTTATATTAATAATACGATTGTCGGGGCAAAAAGGTTTCAGGAATCAATACGAAATCTTCACGCTTAATCCTTCCGTAAACACCCCTTGCGACCACTCCACCTGAAATTCATGTTCTTCAGACAAGCATATCACATCGCCCTCCCGCAGAACAACATCATTTTCCAGAATATACTTCGTAAGCTGGTGCAGCATTTCATAAATTTCCTCTTTCGTTCGGCTGCTATTTAGGATTTCCATTTCATTCTTACCGAATAAATACATTCCGCTGGTATAAGCCGATACCGTATTTTCCGATTGTTGGATTCCAACGAAAACCCAGTCTGCTACCGGCAGTTTCCCAGCCTTTAATTCTTCGGCCTCCTTCCGATAGGATTCCCCTTCGAAGACCGTATCAGAAGTATAGATTCCCAAGATATTTCGCTGCTTCAGAAGCGTGGCAGTCACTTTTGTAAATAACCCGGCCACTTCCAGCGCGTCTTTATCCGGGCTTACCACGCCTACCAGGAGGTAAGCCTTATGGACATTTACAGCATCTGCTGCCCCTTTCCACATCCAATTGTTTGCCGCGGCATCTTTCATTTCTTTTTCCTGTACCGGCATCGGTATCAGGCTTATGGCAACGGTCATTTTCCCTACGTCGAAGGCCAGCACTGCTTTATCTTCACTCAAATAAGTACTTTCATCCTCTTCCGGCAGAGGATAATGGATTCCCCATTCTTTTCCCAAGTCTTTACGGAACTGTTTTTCACTCCACTTCGGGGAAGACAAGAGCAGGAAGCCCGCAAAGGTACTGTTATCCGCCTCTGTTTCTTCTTCCTCCATTTCCACCGCATTTTCGCCCATGAAAATGTCAATAACCATCCGCTCCGGCTTTACCAAAGCGTTCTTGTAGCTGCATGTCCACTGGATTTCTTCTACCAGTTCCCCTTTGTAAATGCTGTCAATAGTATCCCCTTCTTTGATGGGATTATTATTTCTGAATATGTAAGAGGCCAGATTGTACGCATAACTCATAATCCATTCGGCGTCTGCGTCATGGAAATGGAACTGTAAATCCGGCAGCATCAGCGCATCCATCCCCAACGTATCCACCACCAAATTATCCCTCTGATTGAGATAAAAGAATCTCGCATTAACCGCAAAATAAATAAACCTCTCTTCCCTAGGCACTTCATGATTTCGGATTTCGGATGCCTTGATTAATTTGCCGGAATTCATGAAATATACTGCCTCGCAGCCCGGATATATTTCTACCAGCGCTTCCATATAATCCATCAGCATATCAGCCTTATCGTGAGCCTGCAATGTGGCCGCCTGTTCATCGTAGGCTATCATATGATATCTGCATTCCGAAAGTATTTTGTCCCGCTCCGCCATACAGTTCCACATTTGCCCTATGGCCTTCTCTCCAATCATCTCTTTCTCGAAGCGGCTGCATCCGCTCAGCATCAAATGCGGGAATGCGGCTTCCCCGTTCAGCTTTGTGGGGTATTTCTTTATTGCAAACCCTGTCAGATTTTCCCCATAGGCCAAACAATCCACCTCACCCAGATACTTATTCATAGTTGTACATGTCTTATCCTTTTGTGCCATTGCGCACTCTTCCCTCATCAGGAGCATCATCTTAAACTCTTTTCTTGAATTCATCTCATCTTCCACTCTTTTTTCTTTTATTTTTTTCTTATCCATCTTCCGCCCCTCCACATATCATCGTTGTTTCTTTTATTGTACCAAGGGTTTGCAGATATTACAATAATTTACTTTACAAATAATTGTGGTTTTTGATGTTTTTTATCATAATTTAGAATCAGGCATAGAATGAAAGTGGACATGTATCCATTAAAAACGCCGAAAACTGCTGTCTTCACACTAAAAAGCAGCAGTCTTTTTTCATTACATTTTCTCTAAAATATTTTCTTATCCAGGCCATTAAAACTTTACAGCCTCTTATATCATATTTTATGAATCACGATGTTCACATTATATAGTTGTTATTTTCGGCTTATGCGTTGAGTTGCAGTTTTCAAAGACTCATTGCTCCCAAGCAAGAAAACACCTTCGATACTTCATCATTCGATGTCCATCTGAAGACGGAATTTCCTATATAGAAAAAAAGTTCCGGAAATCAGTTTCCTGACTCCCGGAACATCCTGCTCCGTTAAAATTCACATCCCTATTTCTGCCCGTAATAAGCGTTCTCCCCATGTTTCCTGTAATAATGCTTATCCTGCAGTTCCTGCGGGGCCGGGGCTACTTTAGGCTGAATCATCTCGCATCTTGCGGCCATCTTAGCGACTTCTTCCAATACTACCGCATTATGGACAGCCTCATGGGCATCCTTGCCCCAGGTAAAGGGCCCATGGTTTTTGCAGAGCACTGCGGGTACCGCTTCATAATCTTTGTCCGCAAAATAATCCGCTATCAAAAGCCCGGTATTCTTCTCATATGCCCCGTCTATTTCTTCCTTCGTCAGGCATCGCACACAGGGGATTTCCCCATACATATAATCCGCATGAGTCGTGCCGTAGCAAGGGATTCCCCTCCCTGCCTGCGCCCAGCTGGTTGCCCAGGATGAGTGGGTATGCACAATCCCGCCGATTTTCGGGAAAGCTTTATATAGTTCCAGGTGAGTGGGCGTATCGGAAGATGGGTTGTATTTTCCCTCCACCTTATTCCCTTCCAAATCCATAACCACCATGTCTTCCGGCGTAAGCTTATCATAGTCCACACCGCTGGGTTTAATGATGAATAAGCCCTTTTCCCTGTCAATACCGCTCACATTTCCCCATGTGAAGGTGACCAGTCCGTATTGGGGAAGCTGCATATTCGCTTCGTATACTTCTTTTTTTAACTTCTCTAACATCACTATTCTCCTCGTCCTGTTATTGTACGGGCTCATTTCAATCGCCTGCGGCCATGCAGCCCATATTTTCCACCGCCGCTTTTTCGATAGGGAATCCGGCCTTATATTGTTTGATAAAGGCATCGAACCCGGCTACATCTCCCGGTACAGGCTCCATTTTGCTCCCTTTGTTTCCGGCAAATACCGTTTCATTCAGATAATGGGATAAAGTCTCCCCTTCCGCTTTATTCTTCATATATGCGGCCAGCACGGCTATACCCCACGCGCCGCCTTCCCCTGCGGTCTCCATCACGGATACCGGGGCATCCATAGCCGCTGCCAGGATTCCCTGGCCCACACCTTTCGTCTTAAACAAGCCGCCATGCCCGAAAATCTCGTCCGCCTGCACTTTTTCTTCTTTAAATAAGATATCCAAACCAATTTTCAAAGCTGCCAGCGAAGAATACAGATGGGTGCGCATAAAATTGGCCAACGTGAACTTACAGTCGATATCACGCACAAATAAAGGACGCCCTTCTTCAAATCCTGTTACCGGTTCTCCTGAGAAGTAGCAGTAAGACATCAGTCCGCCGCAATCCTTATCGCCTTCCAAGGCCTTATTGTACAGAGCCCCAAACAGCTTATTCATATCCGCTTCCATTCCCATGGTAACCATAAACTCTTTAAAAATATTCACCCATGCGTTCAAATCGGAAGTACAGTTATTGCAGTGCACCATACCCACCAAGCTGCCGTCCGGGGTAGTAACAAGGTCAATTTCCGGATATACTTTGGAAAGTTCCTTTTCCAAAACTATCATTGCAAATACGCTTGTTCCTGCCGAAACATTACCTGTACGCACTGCCACGCTATTGGTAGCCGCCATGCCGGTTCCCGCATCGCCTTCCGGCGGGCATACCGGGATGCCTGCTTTTAATTTACCGGAAACATCCAAAAGTTTTGCCCCTTCTTCCGTCAGCTTGCCGGCTTCTTCTCCGGCAACCAGCACTTTAGGCAGTATTGCCCGCAGCTTCCAGGGATAATTTTCCCCTGCCACCAGTTCATCGAACTGCTCTATCATCCGGTCATAAAAATCTTTTGTATCCGTATCGATGGGGAACATACCCGAAGCATCCCCGACGCCAAGCACTTTTTCCCCAGTCAGCTTCCAATGGACATAGCCGGACAAAGTGGTCAAAAAGTCGATATCCTTTACATGCTCCTCCTTATTCAGAATGGCCTGCCTCAAATGGGCAATGCTCCACCGCTGAGGGATATTATACCGGAAAATACCCGTCAATTCCTCTGCCGCTTCCCCAGTCATCGTATTTCTCCATGTACGGAAGGGCACCAAAAGTTCCCCTTCTTTATCAAACGCCATATACCCATGCATCATAGCGCTGAATCCGATGCTGCCTACCGTTTCCAGGGCAACCCCATACTGCTTTTCCACGTCCTCTGCCAGCCTGCGGTAGCTTTCCTGCAGCCCTTTCCAGACCATATCCAGGCTGTAAGTCCAAATGTTGTTCTCATATTGATTTTCCCATTCGTAGTCACCGGATGCAATAGGGGAATGGTCTTCCCCAATCAATACCGCTTTAATCCTCGTAGATCCTAACTCAATACCCAGCGCCGTCCTGCCGTTTAACACCATTTCTTTTCTATCCATTTGTGTCCTCCCTCCCCAGCAATACTACCATTTCATTCCATCTAAGTTCATTTTTAAAGTTACTGATCATTATGCCGCTATCAATTGCTGCGCTTCCAACCCCCATAGCTGCTGCCCAGTCAATCCACATTAACATCCAAAATCCGGATGGAAAATGCTGCATGATGTTCACAGCCTGCCGAAACCGCGATTTATATTTATTGTATTTCTTTCCAGGTAAACTTGTCAATATTTATTGGCCAAAAGACATTACAATTTTATTTTTCTTCCATTATGCCTTCTAAATACCCTCTATCCCATAAAAGAATTTTTAGTTTTTTAGCGGCCTGCACGGCAGGGGCTGTGAAATATTGGTTTGTCATAACTGCCCCCACCATGCGATCATAATAATCCCTGCCTGCATAAGCCTCCTGCACTGCTTTTACCCCTACCGCATCCGTATAGCATTTGCACTGTACCGCATAGGTTACCCCGTCCTTTTCCGCCAATATGTCCACACCATAATCCCCGCTCCCCTTCGTCACTTCTACATCCAAAAAACCGTTTTCCCTCAAAAGGTCCGCACAAAAATATTCAAAATCATGCCCTTCCATATCATCCATGAACCCGAATTTTCTCTTTTTGCGTGCGTACATTACCACTATTATTACGCATATCGCCGCCAGTATGGCAGCAATGGCAACCGCCGCTGCCCATCTTTCGTATCCCATAGCTTTTCCTCCCACACTTATTCCACTTCACCGGATAGTTACAGCCTACAACACTTTGGCAAATATTCTGACAATATCTTCTCAATTACATGATGCCAGGGTCAAAAGGTCATGTATGACATGCTG
>BLLT01000097.1 GCA_011958945.1 Lachnospiraceae bacterium
AGGGGTCAAAATACCTTTTGACCCCAACATCATTACATATCAATATAAATATCTTTTATGTTTTTATTTTCATACAATTTTAGGTTGCATCCCCAACCTTCATATTATAGAATATAAAAGTACACAATTTTTACACACATTATAATACCAAACAATACATTATAACTTATTTTTTTATTTAGATGGAGGGATGACATGTTTGACTTTAAATTTGATTGGTGTAAAGAAATGGAAATAGGCGTTCCTATTGTAGATGCCCAGCATCAGGAATTATTCCGTATCGGACGCGATTTGGAACAATTAATTTTCCGTGGGCAAAATGCCACAAAACAAGAACTTTTGAGTCTCGTCTGTGAATTGAGGGAGTATATATCTTATCATTTCTATACTGAGGAGGAATTGATGGCAACACATAATTACCCCTCACTTAGCCAGCATATCACCTCCCATAATAAATTCAGGACTAATATTGTAGACATAGACCTTCCTTTATTAGGGCAACGCCCGGACCTGGTGCTGCCGCAGATTAAAGAAAGCTTACAGGATTTTCTCTTTAACCATGTACTGACAGAAGACAAGGCATTGGGCATTTACATAATAAAGCTGGCATCCTGATGCCCTTTGCATCAAATCCTTCATTTACAGCATTGGTGAATTTATATTAATATATCAATATAAATACCAAGGGCTGCCGCAAATCCAACAATTCTACAACACATGACAAAACTCTTTTTACTATTCATACCATATATTGTTTGTATTTGTTGCATTGCAGCAGCCCTTTTACGGCAATTGCCTAATAGAATGCCTATTTGATTCATTGCCTCCAGGAATCATGTATATGTTTTCCCATTTCTGATTGCTCACACCTTACAAAGCCTTCATTAAAGCTTCATCGCCCGATACCGGTTAAAGCAGGCAAAAATTTCCTGCCTTCTCGGCAATGCCAGCCCAGACGGAAGATAATCCCCCGGCACTACGCTCGCCAGCCCTTTATGCTCCATCAGCTTCATCAGTTCATCTACCACTTCCTGCATGGTATCTTTCCCGTTGAACATATTTTTTTCCGCATAGGCCAGCAGATATCCCAGTGCCGTTACCTGTTCGCTATCCGCTATCTGTTCCACATAGTGAAGGTTCACATTTTCCTTATTCAGGCTGACCCCTTCCTTCCCCATGCTCTTTATTTTCACCCTGTCATCCCGGCCATCCCCACGGCCGCCCCGGCCTCCGCGGCCCATGTTCCTTTGCATATTTCCGCCATCCCGGCCGCTCTTTCCCCCACGTGGAGCACGCCCGTAATCCGGCTCTTCCGGTTCCTTTTCGGGCACGGACAGCGGCGGGTATTTCTCCGCTTCCCCTTTTGCCAGCGCCGTAATCTCCATAGGCACATAATTATCCATCTGTACAATCCAGTCAGCAATGCTGAAATACGCCCCGGAGCTTCCCGCCACTACAATACAGGAAATCCCCTTTTTCTCATATAAATAACGCGCCCTTTCAATAAACGGGGTAATCGGTTCCTTATCCCTGTGCACCACGCGCTGCATCAGTTCATCCCGTACCATAAAGTTAGTCGCACATGTGTCCTCATCAATAAGGAGAAGTGAGGTTCCGCTTTCCATGGCCTCTATCACATTAGCTGCCTGAGAAGTACTGCCGCTGGCATCCTCCGTATAAAAGCTTTTCGTTTCTTTACCGTTCGGGAGATTGTTAACAAACATGGAAATGTCATCATTTTTCACGCATCTTCCATCCTCCGCACGGATTTTCACCGCATCGGAAACCGTTACCACATATTCTCTCCCGTCTCCTGCAATGTGGTCATAGACACCCAGTTCCAGCGCTTTTAACAAAGTGGATTTCCCATGGTAACCCCCTCCTACGATCAGGGTAATTCCCTTATGGATTCCCATCCCTTTTATCAGCCCCTTATGAGGCAGTTCCATCTCCACCTCCATAGAAGCCGGAGAACGGAACAAAACGCTATTTTTCATAGGCCTATCGGAAACCCCTGATTCCCTGGGCAGTACAGAGCCGTTTGCTACAAAAGCCACCAGCCCCTTTTCTTCCAGCCTATCCCTGATATACTTCCTGTCATCTGCCAGGAATATAATTTTTTCTACTTCACTTTTATTTAGTTTCTTATAAAAAAGTACATCCTGCACACATTTTGGCAAAAAGTCAAAAAGAATCTTTATCAGTTCCGAAGAGCAAATCGTCCTCCCGTTTGCCGGAAAACCTACCTCCAAACGCACAGCGAGAGCCCCCGAGACGGGATTGATTTCACAGGCTGTCCTCTCCAATACCTCCTGGCCCGGTCTGCTCACCGACATCAGCCCGCTTTTCCCCGATCCTTTCGCCTTGAAATTATACTTGTCCACTTCGCTTCTAAACAGCCTCAAAAGATAGTCCTGAAGCGCCACCCTTCTTTCCTTCGTCTTATAGTACTCCTCCGGAAATCCTGCAATCCTGCCTTCAATATGAATGCTAACCTTAGACGGAGAGGCAAAAGGATCTCCCTGCACATGGTCGATGGAAAGCACGTAATTCCCAAAACCATACTTGCCTTTTGTATCTTTGTATGCAGGATAACCCCTGCGGTCGATGTTCCGAAGCAATATTTGCAAATCCGATGATGTATTCATTTTTTTCTCCATTTCTGCGCTGCTCTTGTAGCCTGGTATTGCCGGGGCTTTACACATTTCAAATTTGCGGATGCAGCGCAGACACAAATTTGTAAAAGAAAGCTTTGAAAAAACTTTCACATTTCCCGTCATGCAGCCTACGGCGGCACAAACAATCCGTGAAAAAACCGCTTTCCTTGCATAAAAGCCAATTTTTAACATTCCATAGTATTTTATAATGGTTGAACGGGCTTAGTCAAGGAGAATTCCTTTTTATCTTTATTCCAGCTTATTGCCATTCCAAATGAGAAAGAACAAATTGGGGTTATAAGCATAGATTTTTTATTCCTCCTCCCCCCAGTGTATCATCTCCAGCCCTAAATATACATCATCTCCTGCCGCATCCACCAGCTGGGAAATAGTTTCATCATATATAATAACATTCACCCCGTTTTCCACCATTTGATAATCTTGACCATTCACCAGCAATGACACTTCTTCCGTATATTCCTGGCCTTCCTGATGAAAAGATGAGTTCAAATGTATCTCGCCATTCTGTATAGGAATACATTGTGCATAATTTTTCCCTGAAAGATGTTCTGTCATTATTCCATTCCGAAACACCCAAGTTCCCCCGGACTCGTATTCCTCTCGAACGATTCCAAGTTCTTCCAGGCTTCCCAAATACACATCCCCTAATGCACCGTAATTTCCTGTCAAAGACAAAATTACTGTTTTTCCCTCCCACAACTCCGGAAGTTTCCGTAAATATTCATTAACATCTTCGGAAATCTTCAAATCATGTGCAATTTCTTTATTGTATAAATATCGGGCGTTTTTATCCCATAGTTCATATCCTTCCTCCCCCCGCCGGTCCGGAAGTCCATAGCTTTCTTCCAGAAACTCCGCCATATAGCGGGTCACTTTCCCCGCGCCACTATTATTCACATGGCTCACATCCCGGAAATCCACCGCAAAATCCAGCCCAACTTCATCATACATATGGTTAAAATTTAAGAAGGGAACATCGTTTTCCCTGGCAAATTCCTCTACCGCATTAAATTTCATCTGTTCTTCCTCAGACAGGTAATAAGGCGCGGCAAAAAAGACCAGCGGTACTCCCTCTGCCCTCGCCGCATCTACCATCCCCTCCAGCATCTCTATTTTATCCGGATGGAGCGCCATCGCTTCCCGGTTATTCTCCGCTGGCGGTCTGTCAAACCTTTCTATCATAAAGCTTCCCCGATAACCACGCATATATGGCATTGAATCCCGAAAGTCTTCTTCTGTCAATTCCGCATAGCGGGAATGAATAATCGGTATTTTGGCAAAAATACCATTCCTCCAAACTCTATCCTTTTCCATATTTTCTGCCAAATGGCAAACGTACTTCCACAGATTCCCAGACCATTTCATGCCGAGGGAATTTCTGTAGACATCTTCATCTTTGTTGTCCAAACCATCTCCGGCTGCATTCAGCACTTCCACTATTATCACTTTTGGATGCTTTAACCGCAAAATTTCCTGAACAAAGTGGTAGCTGGCATCTAATTTCTGGGAACCGGCTGACAGCGTGAAACCGGCAATACCATATTCTTCCCATAGCACGCCGTGGTCAATTGTACAATGAGCATGGCTGCTTCCTACAATATACACATCCGCGTCATTTCCTTCCTCCCGATAAAAACGATACCAACCGCCACCGCCGCCCATATCCTTATAGCCAAAAATCTCCAGCAGCCTGCTGCCCATGAAATAGACAAGCAATACAAACAGCAGAGCCTTTATCAAATTTTGTCGCATTTCTTTTTTCATGTTGCCTCTTGTTCTCCTTCTGCCAGAATCTGCAAGCGCAAAACTTTCTTAGCTAAAACTGAAAATAAATAAACTGTGCCGAATCAAATCCAGGACCATAGCAGCCTAAAATAATACAGGAAAATAACAGCCCCAGCAAAACGCTCCACCGAAAGCCAATCCATTGTTCTTCCAGAAAGCCTGCCAGCGTCTGCTTCTTTTTATCACGCAGGCAATCCACCAGAAAGAGGAAAACAAGCCCTGCCAAAAGGATATTCATTTCCCTAATATTCAGCCCCAGCGTATAAATACTCTGATTAAACAGGGACCACCAGTCATGGATAGTAACCATCCTTTGAATATAGTGCAATGCCTGATGCAGGTCATCCGCCCTAAAGAAAATCCATGCAACATCCACCAGCAAGAATGTAACTAACGTGCGAAACAGCCGATATCCGAAAGATTCCGTCCTTGTATGGCAAACCGAATGAATCTTTTTCATCACAGGCGCCAACTCCTTTTCCAGAATTTGATATATTCCATGCAGCAAACCCCAAATCACATAAGTCCAATCCGCGCCATGCCATAAACCACTGAGCGTAAAGGTAATCAGAATATTCCTATAGTTTTTTCTTTTCCCACATCTGCTGCCTCCCAAAGGAATATACAGATAATCCCTAAACCATGTGCTAAGGGAAATATGCCACCTGTGCCAGAAATCTATGATACCCGTCGCAAAGTAAGGTGCATTAAAGTTCTCCATTAATTCAAAACCCAGCACCTGTGCAGCGCCGATAGCAATTGTTGAATATCCCGCAAAGTCACAATAAATCTGAATAGCAAAAGCTATGACTCCAACCGCCAGGCAAACCATACCGTATTTTTCGTAGGAATCAAAAACCGTATTCACCAATACCGCAGCCCTGTCCGCTATTACAACTTTCATGAAAAAGCCCCACAGCATCGTAGTCAGCCCTAACGTCACCCTTCTATAGTTCCAAAGTTTACGCCCTGGCTCTTCATGGATTTGACGCAGCAAGTTTTCCGACCTTTCAATGGGCCCGGCCACCAGCTGTGGAAAAAAAGATACAAACAGTGCATACTTTACCAAATTTTTCTCCGCCCGGATTTGTTCCCGGTAAACATCTATCGTATAGCCCAGGCACTGAAATGTATAAAACGAAATGCCCACTGGCAGTAGGATATCGAAATCAGCCAGCGGCTGCAAATCAACCGCACGCAATGCCATATTCACCGTATCCACCAGAAAATTCGTATATTTGTAATAAATTAAAATCCCAATATTTATGAGGAAACCGATAAAAAGAGCCAGCTTCATCCACCTCTTTTTATTTTTTTCATTTAGGCCTCCCCTCCCCCGAATCCATTCCAGCGTACGGCCGCATACATACGTAACCAATGTAGAAAAGAGCAGCAGGATAATATAGGCCGGATTCCAGCACATATAGAAATAATAGCTGGCGGCCAAAAGCCAAATATATCTCACTTTCGCCGGCAACACGAAGTAAACCAGCAAAACAACCGGGAAAAAAATCAAAAAGTCAATAGTATTGAACAACATAGCTACCTCCACCTTGAACCCTATCTATGAATTAGGATAAGAAAATGCAATGGGAATTATATTCTATCATAACTACTTTATCTTTGCCATAAAATTCCGGAAGCCTTCTCCCCGCCAAGCACTGCATTTCCGGGAGATATACATTGTTATGCCATATATCAATTCATTTTTTACATACATTGCGCAGGAAAAATTGTCTTTCGCACTATACTCTTATCCAAAACTCAAACCCCATATCCTTCCCCCCATCAATATGGTAAGCCGATTCCACATCCGTTCCCCAGCTGTCGATACCGCCCACTCCCCGGACAGCCCCGTAAATACACAATACTGTCCTTCTGGGCAGAGGAAGTTCCTCCTGGTGGGATGCATTCTCCAATTCCAACGCCGTATAGGGCAGACAGGAAAACGCCAGGCTGCCTAAATCAAAACGCAGCTTCGACGGTTCGGCTGCACCCTTTTTTCTGTTATCCAGGCTGCTGCCCCTGTAAACTTCCACCCATTCCGTATCCATATGGACGCCGCAGTCCTGGGGAACCAGATAAGGTGTCACCGGCAGGCCTTCCACCTCATAAATTCCGGGAATCCCTCCCGCCTTCCTGTCCGGATAAGTTTCCCCGGATAAACCCTTGTATACAAACCCTTCCGCACACGTGGGCATAATAAAGCGCAGGCCGAACACCGGCAGTTCCGGCAAACCCTCCACCCCGCAATAGCCGGCAGTCATATGAATGCTTCCGTCTCCTTCCACTTCATATGCCACCGTCGCCTTTGCCGCAGGCACAGTGATTGTTTCATAAATAAACGTGATTTTTATCCGTTCTGTCCTTTCCTCCCCGGTATAACGGTTGTTTTCCGGCGCACAGGGAAGCTGGATTTCTTTCCCGTCTACCGCTACAGTTATCCCAGTACATTGGATGAACATATCCGCCGCCAGCCACATACCGCTTTTTAAATGAAATCCGCTCCCCCTGTCATTATCGGTAACCGCACGCCAAAATGTAGGGCGCGGTGTGCGGTAAAGCCACTCCAGCCCATTTACTGCCAATGATTCCAAACCGCCAGTCACATAGGAAAAAATATAATGAAAGTTTCCGGCGTTGCCACAAACTCCCAGCGTTGCGTCTCCGAATACAAGCCGCAATGGGCTTTCCGTTTCTTTTTCATTCTGGTTTTCTTCTTTATTTATATAGTCCATAAAAGTACCTCACTTCCTGCATCGCCGGTTTTTCTTTCCTATCCGCAAATACAATGCCGTTTCCGGAGAATTCATAATCGGAAGGCCTGTCATCGAAATCGCCCCCATAGCGAAGCACTTTCCTGCCGCTTACTTCATCCTCAACCCAAATAGCCTGGTCGATATAATCCCAAATAAATCCGCCCTGATACATTTCATATTCGTCCAGCAGCTTCATATAAGAGTCAAAGCCCCCCAGGGAATTTCCCATACAATGCATGTACTCGCAAAGAAGAAAAGGCTTTTTCGGAGCATTATCCAGATATTTCCTGACATCATCCGGCGTGGCATACATACGGCTTTCCACATCGGATATGCCTTCTTCGTATTCCCGATTCCAGAACACCCCCTCATAATGAACCAATCTGCCATCCTGCTTTTCCTTCAGAAAACAGTTCATCTCCTGGATGTCATCGCCCGCATAAGATTCGTTTCCCAGAGACCAGAAAAGCACCGAAACATGATTTTTAAAAATTTCAAAATTGCTCCTCACCCTGTCCAACACCGCTCCCTTCCACTGGGGCAGCGAACCGGGCACATTCCAGGAGGGCTCGCAGGCACCCATTTTCTGCCAGGAACCATGGGATTCCAGATTAGCTTCCGCCATCATATAAATCCCATTTTCATCACATAGATAATACCAAGGAATCTGATTCGGATAATGGCATGTCCGCACAGCATTGATATGGTTGGAAAGGAAAAAGCGGATATCCTGCTCCATTTCCCCCTTGCCTATAGACCTTCCGCTTTGTGCACTCCACTCATGGCGGTTCACGCCTTTTAAAATCAACCGCTTCCCGTTTAAGTAAATAATTTTATCCTTTATCTCTATCCTACGAAAGCCTATGGGGTAAGGCACGACTTCCACAAGTTCGTCCTGTTCATCATAAATCTTTACCGTCAGCCGGTACAAAAACGGCCTGCTGTTCTCCCAGGGGATTATTTTTCCTAAATCCTGAACGGGCATGTCCATATGGATTTGCACATAAGGTTTTCGGTTTCCCGGTTCCCCCTTCGCTTCAACCCCCTTCCCTTCTTCACTCTCCGGACTCTTCCCGGCGCCACATGCCGCCTTTCCTTCTTCCCCCGGCCACTCCGCCCGGTAATCCAACAATACGTCTCCATTATCGTCTTCCAGGGCCACTTCTATGCGTCCGGCTTTTCCTGGCAGCGCAGAAATCGTCCATTCCGCCGCCAGGCTTCCTCCGCCTTCCTCGTTCAGTTTTGGCTTTATCCACATATCTTCTATATGAATCTCAGGTCTGGCATATAAAGTTACATTCCTGAAAATGCCGAAGAACCGGAAGAAATCCTGATCCTCCAGAAAAGCCGCCGTGCTCCTTTTATGCACTTCCACCGCCAGCCGGTTTCCTTTTTCCCTGATATAAGGGGTCAGGTCGAATTCCGAAGGGGTAAAGCTGTCCTCTGCATATCCCACAAAACTGCCATTCAGCCAAAGGTACATGGCCTGTTCCACTCCTTCGAAGCAAATTATCACACGCTTGCCCCGAAGCCCCTCTTCCAAATCAAACTCTTTCACATAAGAGCCCACCGGATTATAGGACGCCTCACTGAACATTCCTTTCCATTTCGCTTTTCCTCCCAGGCTGTACGCAGGCCTCCTGAAAAAATGCCCCTCCCAGGGATACATAGTATTAATATAATGAATTTTGTCGAATCCGGCCAACTCAATATGACAGGGCACTTCTATCCGTCCAAATTCCCCGTCATCAAACCCGTTTTTGAAAAATCCCTCCGGCCTTTCCTGCGCATTCTCCGAATAATGGAATTTCCACAACCCGTTCAGCGACTGCGCCAGGGAACTCTTTTTCTCCTTCATTTCCTGCAAACTCCGGTAATAGCGATGGTCACTATGGGCCGGAAGCTGGTTAACGCGAAATACTTCCGGGTCATCCAGCCACTTTATATCTGCTCTCATCTTCTGCCTCCATTCCAGTTCCGCAGCTCCCCTGCCAGCGCCTTCTTCTCGCAGAGCAATTTCCGCCCACCTTCTGTGTCCGGAAATTCTCTGGGGCGCTCTCCGGGGATTTGCTGTTTTCCAGTTCCGCAACTCCCCTATATACAGTCAATTCATGCCGGCCAGAATCACGCTGGCGGCGATTCCGGCGATGGTTGCGAGCAATGCACCTGGCAGGGTATGTCTTGTCTTTGTGACTTTCGCCGCCAGGAAATATACACTCATCGTATAAAAAATGGTCTCCGTGCAGCTCATCATAATAGAAGTAATCATTCCAATATAGGAATCCGTCCCATAGGTCTTAAAAATATCAAGAACCAGGCCCGTAGCTGCCGAAGAAGAAAACATCTTTACAAAAACAAGGGGAACCAGGTCTGAAGGAAATCCTATTTTGTCCGTCAGCCCCCCAAACAGCTTCCCCACCGCATTCAAAAACCCTGATGCCCGCAATACCCCTACTGCAACCATCAGCCCTACTAAAGTGGGCATAATCTGGATGACTGTCCGAAAGCCGTCCTTAGCCCCTTTTATAAAATCCTCATACACATTCCTTTGGTGAATCAATCCGTAGGCTATAATATAAAAAATAACAACCGGTATAATAATATTGGAAATATTAGATAATACGTTTAATATGGCAAATCCCTCTTTCCAGTCCTCTTATACCTAGTTTATTTTGGGCAAAACACATATATGACTGCATGCCGCATCATAGGCATTTGCCCATATATGCGCCATTGTTTTCCTACCTTCCCAACCATTCATTCAGGAAATGCACCCCTTTTGCCCTGTTGATAATATCCGTAGCATTATCCTGAAGATAAACGGACAGCTGCCTTACCTCTTCCTTGGTAAATCCTGAAGATTTCTCAATCACCCCTCTGGGAACAATCCCTTCCGCATAGCCGCTATTCCCTCTCTCAAAGCAGACCCTCACCATCTTCTCCCCATCTTTCATTAACAAACCGGAGTATGTCATCCGGAGTTCCTCGTCCTTACGCATCTTTCCCCCCTATTTATGTTCTATGCTACTTATCTAACAACACATATTCCTGCAATTCCGGATATTCTACAGCATGTTCCCTCACATAGCACCTCTTGAATGCTGTAAAAGCAGATTCCCGCTTCAGCAAACTTCGAACCATTCTCACAGCTGTTTTAGAATCTGGATTTTTATATATTTTTTCAAGCTGCTTATACAAGATATTCATTTCTCTTTGAAGCAATTTCAGCCGTTCTATCACATCCTCTTTATCATATTTTCCATTTACTTTTTTTGCTTCCTCGGCCAGCGATTCAGGTGCTGGAAACGATCGCTCGATTTTAACCATCTATATCCTCCCGGTTCATAAATTCTACCTTCAGCCTCTGATATTCCGTTGAAATATCAATTGCAAGATAATCAGGTATTTCATCCAAGTATAATTCAAGTTCCACAATCTCATTCATTTCTTCATCTGACAGACTTACCTTTTTCACAAGTTCTTTATATTTCTGGAATTT
The DNA here is from genome assembly GCA_011958945.1 of Lachnospiraceae bacterium. Classification (GTDB taxonomy): domain Bacteria; phylum Bacillota; class Clostridia; order Lachnospirales; family Lachnospiraceae; genus Kineothrix. The sequence goes on from BLLT01000097.1 coordinate 10,722, forward strand.
TTCCCTTAAAGTATCAGACAGCTTGTCCGCGCCGAAATACCCCTCAACAATACCGTCATATGGTATATTATCCATCCCGTTTTCTACCAATAAGTTCTTCTCCAAATCATAAATTACCATGTTTTCTATACTATTGAGTATGAACGGCGAATGCGATGTTACGATAAACTGGATATTTGGGAATACGGTTGTCAACAATGGCATAATATTTTTCTGTAGTTCCAAATGTAAGTGGGTTTCGATTTCATCAATAAGTACAATTCCTGGAAGGTTAAAATCAAAAGAACGCTGAGTTTGATTCTGCATCCGCATCATGATATCCACTATGATATCCACTACCGCCTGATAACCGCTGGACATTGTATTAAAACCAAATGGTTCTTTTCCCTGTTGTAATATATGGAAATCAAAGGTTTCCTCATCAAATTCCAGCTTTACAGTTTCATCAGAAAATATCTTTTTTAGGAGTTTTTCCAGTTCTTCAAACCATAATTTGATTCCATCCGCCTTCTCTATCTTATTATTATTTCTTGCCAATGCCTCTGTCATTTTTAAATCCAACATATACTTTACAAATTCATTTCGCGGATATTCCATCAGACCATAATCATTCCTTAATTGCACCTTTTCCACATGTTTTGGCAAAATTGCCTGAAATACCCTATCCGCTTTGTAATATGCCAATATATAGTGGTACTTTTCTCTTAATGCCCAAATGCTGTCCTTTTTTTGGTTAAACTGTATATTTAATCCGTTTCTGCTTTGCTGCAGTGCCTCATTGTATTGCTGGATTTCCTTCTCTAACTTTACAATTTCCTCTTGCCCGCTCCCCCTCTGCTCCACATCCTTTTTTCTATTCTGGGCATCTACCAGCCAACTTTCTTTATTTACAAAAAATTGATCCGTAGATAGATTATGCAAATACCTTGCCAGCGCCTCCACTACACTTGTCTTCCCGCTTCCATTTTTTCCCGTCAAAACCAAATGCCTGATCTGGTTTTCCCGCAAAGGAACCGCAATATTTTTCAAATGCCTGACCTTGTTAATCTCAATATTCGTTATATACAGCTGCTCCATCTGCTTCCTCCTGTTTTTGCACTCATTTCAGACAGATAATAGTTTCCTATTCAATTAACATTTCTTCCCCTCTTACAAACTCTCTCCTCCAGCTGTAAAAGGCACTTTTAATATATTAATCTGATTTTACCACACAATCCTCAGAAATAACACCAAAATACTTTTCTATCGCTAAAAACTGTTACAAAAATTTTCCGACATCCATACATAAAAAACCACCCCTAGCCCGGCCAGTACTTTGACCAGCCATGGAGTGGTTTTTTACCCATAACGTTAATCACCCACCTTGCAGGCGGTAGTTTCTTTTTTACATTTCTATTTACAACATACCCCTGATACCCTTTTCCTGCCTACTCTTCCATCCCCCAATACTGAAACCAGTCGAAATCGGCATAATTTTCCGTTTCCATCCCGTTGCTGCTGGCATACATGCCCAGATAGGTACCTGTAAACCCTTCATTTGTATTGGATGAAAGCAAAGCCCCCGGCATCTGACCGCCAATAGGCCTCCTCTCCCGTTCCTGGAATCCATAGTAAAATCGGTAGAAATCCCGTTCTCCCTGCACCGCCAGATATAGCCTGTCCGCACGTCTATCCGATGCCGCATCTGCCCCTATCCCGGCTTCGGCTTCTATCTCCGCTTCCTCCACCAGCTTCCGGACTGCCCCTTCTGTTTGATAAAGCCTTACAACTGCTCTTCCTCCATTCAGAGTTTTCACCAAGCTGTAATGGAAACGATCATCCTGCAAAGCGGCAATCCCTGCCTCTTCCCCTTCTCTTCCAGGTTGGAAATCCATGGCCGCAACCGCAAGAAAGGCTTTATGCTGCTGCCTGCGGCCAATATATGCGGGTGTGCCAATCTCGTGCAATACTTCCTTTTTTAAATAAAGCCTTAAGTACCCTCTCTTTTCTGTCAGGGAATAAAAGGGCACAACCGGCGGGTGTACCGTATTCCAAATCATGCCCAATTCAGACTCCTCGAAATTATCCCCCAATGGCTGGGGAGGAAATACGGTACGCGGCAGCTTAGGCAGCCGTTCTCTTTCGTTCACCAGGCCGTTTTCCGTTTTCAGCAAAGGCCAGCCGTCCTCCTGCCACTCAATGGGCACCAGGAAGGTTTCCCTCCCCAGGTTAAAATGAAATCCCTCATAAGGGCGGACTCCCAGCAAAACCATCCACCATTCGCCTTCCTGGGTCTCCACGATATCCCCATGCCCTACCACTGCGATTTCGTGCATCAAAGATAAGTGCCTGTGGGTGACGATGGGGTTTCTGGGGCATACCTCATACTCCCCGTCAATTCTTCTGCTCCGAGCCATCATTACGCTATGGTTGGTGAAGGTTCCCCCTTCCGCAGCCATCAGATAATACCAGCCGTCCTTTTTGTAAATATGGGGGGCTTCCAGCCATTTTCCCCTGCTGATTTTCCCATCCCAGATAAAGTGCTTTTCCCCTATGATTTGAAAGCCTTCCGAATCCAGTTCGCACAAATATATGCCATGATGGCCTTCATACAGGCACTCCCTGCTGATAAAGTTTCCTGTATACCAGACCTTCCCATCGTCATCGAAAAATAAACTTGGGTCGATGCCATCCGCACCCTCTATGAATATGGGATTGCTCCACGGCCCGGCAGGATTTTGCGCCGTTACAATATAATTTTCCCGCTTTGCCTCCCGGCCTTCGGATACAAAGGTATTTATTACATAAAAGATTCCTTCATGATACCGGATGGTGGGCGCCCATAGCCCAAGGGAAGTCTCACAATTTTTATAATCCAGCTGATCTGTCCTGTGAATGCAATGCCCTATCTGCTCCCAGTGCACCAAATCCTTGCTATGGAAAACCGGAAGCCCCGGATAATAAACGAAAGAGGAAGTTACCATATAATAGTCTTCCGCTACCCGGCAGATGGAAGGGTCAGGGTAAAAACCGGACAATATCGGATTATGGAAAGTTTTTTCTTTCTTCATATTTTACACCATTTCTGCGCAGCTTTTTGCGCCTGTCAAGTTTGCGGATGCTGCGC
>BLLT01000098.1 GCA_011958945.1 Lachnospiraceae bacterium
TGAAGTTTCACTAAGGCTGCCAAATACGCAGCCCAAGTGAAACTAAGTCATTTCTTTCGGATTTGAGTCACAGCAAAGCTGTGACGTGGAGGTTAGTGTGGAAGAAATGGAGCAAAAGATGAGATATGTGATTCATAACGGAAGAATCTGTGACGGTTCGGGGAGTCCTTCCTATGATGGGGATATTCTGATTGAAGATGGCAGGATAGAGAAAATTGTTCATAGGGAAGAGGAACGGGAAGGACTTGGCAGAGGATTGGATGGGGTGCATATCGATGCAGAAGGAAAAGTGATAACGCCGGGCTTTATCGATACGCATAGGCATTGTGATTTGGCAGTGTTATGCGATGAGGACTTTGGGACGTTGGAACTTTCCCAGGGCCTTACCAGTGTGGCCGGGGGGAACTGCGGTTTGGGAATCTTTCCCTATACACCGGAATACGGAAGGCAAATGGCAGATTTTGTGGAGCCATGTATAGGGGTTGCCCCCATTGATTTACAGATTGGAAATTACAGCCAGTACATAAAACTGCTGGAAGGAAAAGATTTGCCCCTTCATGTGGGGTGCTATCAGGGAATCGGGGCTGTGAAGGCGGCAGTGAAGGGTTATGGGAAGAGCCCGTTTACGGCTAAGGAAATGGAACGGGCCAAAGGCTACATCAAGGAAGCTTTGGAGGTGGGCTGCATAGGCGTTTCCTCCGGCATCATGTACCAGCCGGAATGCTATACTTCCAAACAGGAGATGGAAGAACTTTTGAAGGCAGCGGCGCCTTATGGGCAGCCCTTGGCCTGCCATATCCGGGGGGAAGGGGATAATCTGGTTTCTTCGGTGGAGGAAATCATCGGAATCTGCAAAGGGGCGGGAATACCTCTGAACATCAGCCATTTTAAAGCCACAGGAATCAAAAACTGGGGGAAAAATATTCATCAGGCCATTGAACTTATCGAAAAGGCCAGAGCGGAAGGGGAGGATGTAACGGTGGATTTTTATCCCTATTGCGGCGGCTCCACTACGTTAATCAGTCTGATACCGCCGGATAGGATGGAGGAAGATATGAATCTTACCTTCCGGAAAATGGAATCCAAAGAGGGGCGGGAAAAGCTGTGCCGTTCCATTTATCAGGAACATAAAGGGTGGGATAACATGGTTACTGCCATCGGCTGGGAGCGGATACTGATAAGTTCTGTTACAACGGAAAAAAACAGGGAACTGACAGGGCTTAATTTTCTGGAAGCAGCGTGTAAACGGGGATATGAAGAGCCGGCGCATCTGATGGCCGAACTGTTGGCGAGTGAGGATGGGAAAGTGGGGATTATTCTGCTTAGTATGTCTCAGGAAGATGTGGATACGGTGGCGAAACTGCCCTATTCTATGGTGATTTCGGATGCCTTATATGGTGTCAGCGATTGTCCGCATCCAAGGCTGTATGGGGCTTTTCCCAGATTCCTGCAAGATTATGTGGTGAAGCGGAAGGTATTTGCGCTGGAGCAGGCGGTGCATAAAATGACGGCTATGCCTGCGAAGCGGCTGAACTTAAGGGGCAGAGGGATGATAAGGGAAGGCTTTTGGGCGGATTTGAATATTTTTTCACTGGAAGAGTTCCGGGATTATGCGGTATATGAAAATTCCAGGCAATTGAGCGCCGGGCTGTCCTATGTGTTTGCAGACGGCAGGATAGCGATGCAGGACGGGAAAAGGCAAGAAGGTGTAAATGCGGATTTATTGAAATCCCAAAGGTAAGGGATGATAAAAAAATAGAAGGAGAGTAAAAATTATGAGAGACGTATATGAAATCATGAAGGAGTTAAATATTAAGCTGCCGGAGGCACCGGCGAAAGGCGGGCTTTACAGTCCGGCGAAGCGTTTTGGGGATAGGCTGGTATATATTTCAGGCTGCGGCCCGATTATCGACAAGCCGTTCAAAGGTGTATTGGGGCGGGAGTACGATAAAGAAGAAGGGCTGGAAATTGCCAGAAATGCCATGCTTAACGTGTTAGCCGTGCTGGAGAGGGAAATCGGGGATTTAAATAAGGTGAAACAGCCGGTGAAGATTCTGACTTTTATAGCCAGCGACAACAGCTTTGAAGAACAGCCTTATGTGGCAAACGGCGGCTCCCAGCTTTTGCTGGATCTGTTCGGCGCTGACAATGTGCCCAGCCGTTCGGCCATCGGAGTAAATGTGCTTCCGGGAGGGATTCCGCTGGAGACGGAGGCTATTTTTGAATTGAAAGAAGACTAGAAATGAGTTTGGCTATGGAAGAAATGAAGTTTCGTTGATTTTGGAAAGGGTATGGTTATCAGGGTGGAAAAAGAGAAATTTCGGAATGAGCATCTTAGCGATGCAGAGAGGGTGGAGGACCTGGTGGGGAGGATGACGTTGGAGGAGAAGGCGTCACAGTTAAAGCATAATGCTCCGGCGGTGAAGCGGTTGGGGATTCCGTATTATAATTGGTGGAATGAAGCCCTTCACGGAGTGGCCAGGGCGGGTGCGGCTACGGTATTTCCCCAGCCGATTGGCCTGGCGGCTTCTTTTGATGATGAATTCCTGGAAGAAATCGGGGATATCATCGCAACGGAGGGAAGGGCGAAATATAATGAGCAGGTAAAAAAAGGGGATAGAGGCCTGTATAAGGGCCTTACCTTCTGGTCGCCGAATATCAACCTTTTCAGAGACCCGAGATGGGGACGGGGGCACGAAACCTATGGGGAGGATCCCTGCCTTACCGCCAGGATGGGGGTGGCTTTTATTAAAGGCCTGCAAGGAAAGGGGAAGAGACTGAAATCGGCAGCCTGCGTAAAGCACTTTGCAGCCCATTCCGGGCCGGAAAAAGGCAGGCATTCTTTTGACAGCGTAGTGAGCAAAAAGGATTTGGCAGAAAGCTATTTCCCGGCTTTTGAGGCTTGCGTCAAAGAGGCGAAAGTGGAAGGGGTGATGGGCGGCTATAACTGCATCAACGGGGAACCGGCTTGCGGGAGCTACCATTTGATTCAGGAAATCCTGCGGGAAAAGTGGGGATTTGAAGGATATTATGTATCGGACTGCGGTGCGATTAAAGATTTTCATAAAAACCATATGATTACAAAGGACGAGGAAGAATCGGCGGCTTTGGCGCTGAAAAGCGGATGCGATTTGAACTGCGGGGCTGTGTATCTTTATGCGCTGGCGGCCTGTGAGAAAGGGCTTTTGGGGCAAGAGGATATTGATAAAGCGGTGAAGCATTTGATGATGACCAGGATGCGTCTGGGAATGTTCGATACAGAAACGGAATATGATGCCATTTCTTATGAAGAAAACGACACGCCGATGCATCATGAACGGGCATTAAAAGCGGCAGAAGAAAGCATGGTTTTGCTAAAAAATGATGGTATTTTGCCGTTGAAAAAAGAAAATCTGAAAGCGGTGGCAGTGATTGGTCCCAATGGGGATAGCAGGGAGATATTAAAAGGGAATTATAACGGAACTGCTACGGAACATTATACGATTCTGGAGGGAATCAGGAGGCAGGCTGGGGATTCGGTACGGGTATATTACTCGGAAGGATGCCATTTGTACAGGGAAAATGTGGAGGCGCTGGCAGAAGCGGACGACCGTATTTCAGAGGCGGTTTCCATGGCGGAGCACAGCGATGTGGTTTTCTTGTGCCTGGGGCTGGATGCCAGGCTGGAAGGGGAAGAAGGGGATGCCAATAACAGCTATGCAGGGGCGGATAAAGTGGATTTGGAATTCCCCGATTCCCAGAAAAGATTGATGGAAGCCGTGTGCAATACGGGAAAACCGGTCGTATTTGTAATCAGCACGGGAAGTGCGATGAACTTATCTTATGCAAAAGCACATGGAAATGCCATACTTCAAACGTGGTATCCGGGTCAGATGGGCGGCATTGCGGTGGCCAATCTGCTGTTTGGGAAAGTGGTGCCCTCAGGGAAATTGCCGGTGACTTTTTATCATTCGGCAGAAGGGCTGCCCGATTTTGAGGATTACAGCATGAAGAACCGGACCTACCGGTATATGGAAGGCCAGGCGCAGTATCCTTTCGGATATGGGCTAAGTTATGGAACGTTCGAATATAGTAATCTGAAAGTGGAGACGGGAACATGGGATGAGAAAGACAGGGTTAAGGTGACGGTGCAGGTGGCCAATACTTCTTCCTATGACTGCGATGAAATTGTACAGATTTACGTAAAGCTGACGGGCAGCAGGCTGGCAGTTCCCAATACAAGCCTGGCACAGTTTAAGCGGATTTTTATAAAGGCCGGGGAAACAAAAGAACTTTGCCTTGACGTGAAAACCAGCTGCTTCCAGGTGGTAGACCAGGAAGGGAACAGGCGGTGGGAAGAAACGGATACAGTGGTGTATGCGGGAGGAAGCCAGCCGGATGCGGTGAGCGTTTCCCTGATTGGGAAGAAACCTTTGGAAATGAGGATAAAGGCGGAGGATAGATTTGCGGGATGACAGAGGAGTCCGAAATGGATACGAAGAAGTATCTTTTCTCAAATAAAGATCTGATAAAGCTGATTCTTCCGCTGATTGCCGACCAGTTTCTGCAGGCGCTGGTAGGGCTGGCGGACTCGGTGATGATTGCCAGTGTGGGGGAGGCGGCTGTTTCCGGCGTCTCCCTGGTAGATACGCTGATGTTCCTGGTAATCAGTATTTTTGCCGCGGCTGCCACGGGCGGAGCCGTGATTGCGGGGCAGTATCTTGGAAAGAATAACGAAGAGATGGCATGTAAGGCTGCCAACGAGCTGCTGAGTTTTACCTTAAAGGCGTCTCTGGGAGTGACCATCCTGGCGTATCTGGGAAGAAACCTGATGATAAGGACGGTTTTTGGGAACATAGAGCAGGATGTGATGTACAACTGTAAGGTGTATATGCTTATTGTATTCGCGTCCATCCCCATGATTGCGCTATATAATGCCGGAACATCGCTTTTCCGGGCCATGGGGGATTCTGCACTGGCGATGAAGATATCCCTGCTTATGAATGGGGTGAATATAGGAGGGAATGCACTGCTGATTTACGGGTTTCAGCGGGGAGTGGAAGGGGCGGCGATTCCTACAGTCCTTTCCAGGGGGCTTGCATGCGGGCTGATTCTTTATTGCCTGAACAGGCCAAAGAACAGGATTCATATTTATCACCCTTTTTCTTTGAAAACCCAGTGGATGCTTTTGAAAAAAATATTGTATCTGGGAGTGCCGGGAGGGGTGGAAAACAGCATGTTCCAGTTGGGGAAAATACTGGTGCTGGGTGTGGTTTCCGGCTTTGGAACGGCATCCATTGCGGCCAATGCGGTAGCCAATAACATCGCTTCGTTTGCCATCCTGCCAGGCCTGGCCATAGGATTTGCCATGCTTCCGGTGGCGGCGCAGTGCGTGGGGGCGGGGGATTTCGAACTGGTTTCCTATTATACGAAAAAGCTGATGAAGGCGGTTTACCTGTGCCTGCTGATATCCAACGCCATAGTGGTGCTGCTTTTGCCCGCTATCATCCGGGCTTATGGGCTGTCGGAGGAGGCGGGGGGCTATACTTACCGTATCCTCATTTTTTACTGCGGGTGTGTGGTGACCATCTGGCCGCCATCCTTTTTTCTCCCTAATACCCTCAGGGCGGCTGCGGACGTAAAGTTTACATTGATTCTTTCGGCTGTTTCCATGTGGGTATTCCGGATTGGATGCAGCGTGGTATTCGGGGTGTATCTGGATATGGGCGTATTTGGTATCTGGGTGGCTATGGGGGTGGACTGGCTGTTTAGGGGAATCTGCTTTACCATACGGTATGTAGGAGGGAAGTGGAAACATGCTTCCGTGGTGTAGGTGCTATGCCCAGCCATGAGGGAAATAAAATGCTTAAGGAGTCCCTTAAATAGAATTTACCAAAATAATGATTGTCTTTTGCTATGTGATATAGTAGAATACTCCACAAAGACAGCCGTGTAGCAGGGTGGGCTGACCTTTCATTTTAAAAGAATGGAGGTGACGCCTATGAGGAATCAATATGATTTTAAGGATATAATGACCTTCGGTCTATTCCTTTTGGCATTGCTTACATTCGTGTTTACGTTCTGTAAGTGACCATACAAGAGTATGATTAGCCATACATAGAAAAACCACCCCTAAACTTTGACCGAGTAGCGGGGTGGTTTTTCTATCCCATAAAGGTCAACCCACCTTGTGGGCGGTTGTTTGTTTTACATTTTTAATATAGCATACCCATGATGTCTTTGCAACAGAAAATATAGATAAATAAAATTCATTCCAGGTTAGGTTAAACTTATAGTTTTTGCCATATACTACGCTCCTCGTTATTTTCAATTACATAAGTTATAGTTTTTGTAATTTTCTAGCTTGTATTTCTTTTTGAACCTCCATGCCACGAGTATTATAATAGTCTATGCGTTCCTGTTGGCTCATATCTTTCGTCTGATAGTAGTTATATTCTCTTAATTTATGAATATCCTCAACAGTAAAATTAGGACTTAAAACGGGTCGGTTCATAATCATTCCTCGCTTTCTAATAGTACAGATGGATTTAGAATCTCAATTGGTTTATGGCCCTTAAGATTAGTAATTGCTCGTACTCCTCGTATCGTTTTAATATTTACAATGTGCTTGAAATTCCATGATATAATGCAATCACATTCGCTAACAATAGCAGCTCCGATATGTTGGCAATCATCATAGCCTTTTTGGGTCAGTATACCCATTTCAATAATCTGCTGTGCAATATCAGCAATATTATCATCAATTTGAACGAGCGTATAATCAATAAGTCCTAAATAATCGAAAAGTTGGCTCTGCTTTGGCTCTGAACATCCTTTTAGTTCTTCAAGAGTCACTGTGGAAAGATAGACATCATACTTTCCCGCGCGAAACATTTCCCATAATTGCCTGGTATCAGCCATTTTTTCAGGCACATCCTTTTGAAGCAAGTGACTGATCACCGAAGTATCTAGGTAAACTCTCAATTTTTCCATATCTACCACCTCCGTTTAGCACTTTCATAGTTAGATTATACAAAAAAACACCTATAAAAACAATGAAGAATTAAAATTTCGAACTCATCCGAACTCACCACCTGATAATATGGTAAAGGACTCATGAATCAAGCTAAAATTGCAGTCATGGATGGATATGGAAAAGTAGGCTTGTTTGGATGGAAATATAGGTAATATTCAGCTATAATAATCTAAGGCGGGCTTTTCACAGCCTTCCGGAATCTCCCTTGCAATTTGCCCGCATAATCGGGCACGAAGAGATTCCGGGAAACTATGTTAGCGATAAGGAGAGGTGCGGACAAATGGCAAAAAGAAAACAAGTATTTTTATTATTTTTAATTGGGATAAGTATCTTTCATCTGGCAGGCTGCGGAAACAATCCCGATTCTGTGGAAGACCCGATGGAAAACGGTGCTATCTCAGATATGGGTCATGCAGAGGACGTGTTGGCTGAGGCGGGAACGGATACCTCCATACTTTCAGAAGAAAACCAGGGCAGGGCGGCAGAAGAGCCGGAAACGAAGGACGGGGAGGCATTGGACGAAGAAGCTGAACCGGAAAAAGAGGCGGAATTGGAAAAAGAAGCGGATGATACATACAAAGAGATACCACAGCTGCCCGGCACGGGCAGGAAGTTAGAGGACTTCGTGCCGGAGGGCTGGGAGATTCTGGACAAGGTGGAACTGGATTTCAACGAAGACAAAATCCCGGACTATGTAGGTGTATTGCAGGCGGTTCTGACAGACGCGGACGGACATTTGGGGCTTCAGGATTACCCCCGAATCCTGTTTGCCATAGCGAGTGATGGTGAAGGTGAGTATCGTCTGGATTTTCAGGACATCAATCTGATACGTACAAGAAGTGAAGGGGGTGTATTCGGAGACCCTTATATGCCATTGACTGCGGAGGGAACATCTTTTGAAACGCATGCGTATGGGGGCAGTGCATGGAGGTGGTCAGAAGATAATACATACACTTACCGGAAAGGCACCTGGTGGCTGACATCATCGCAGGATACCTCTGGATATTACGAATACACAACATCTTATAGTAAGAATGACTGGGAAAGCGGTGTGGGAATCAGGAAAAAGAGAAGTTCTGAATTTAGTGATATGGAGGAGCACTGGGAATCGGAAGAAGATGAATATGATGTGATATATGAAGTTTCCCTGGATGATGCGCTGACGCTGGAGCAGGCAGGGAAACGCTGGTGGCTTGCGCCGGATCGTATCGTGGACTGGGAGGTGGAAGAAATTGTATTTGCAGAGGATGTAGAACTTTCAGAGGAAATGGTAAAGCTTCCGGATGATGCATATGTGGAATACTGCGATGAGGATTGTGTGCTCTATACATTTAATGCCAGCCCGGATACCGATAAGGGTCTCTATTGCCTTGCCATGTATCGCTGGCAGGATAAGGTATTGTCCGTGTTGGCCGGGGAAGAGGCAGCGGCAATTGCTTATCCGGAACTTTATAAAGGGAAAATCTATTATTCTGCCGACATAGTGGAGAATGTGCCGTACAGGGAAATACAGGATGGGGTAGAACAGATAGTGGAAGAAGAGGAGACGGTTGGAGTCAGGCTTATTAGAATGAATATGGACGGCACCAAAAAGGAGACGGTTTTTGAATACCGTTATCAAGAAAGCACTGAGGAAACTATGGGGAGGGGAATCCCTTACCTGTCGTTAATCTACGAAATCAGCGGGGATGAGATTGTAGCGGAGGTGTATATAGGGGATGCCCCCCATCTGTTTTACCGGATGAAGACCGATGGCAGCGGGAAACAAAAGATAGGGCAGATGCCAAAGGGATAATTTTTTTTCGTCGGAGAAAAAGTTTATTAAAACAGCCGCATTTTTGCGGGTGTTGGGCAACAGATGGGAGGCTGTCAACTTGTCAAAAAAGTGAATGAAAACTCATATTGTAGTGAAATGCAGTTGTGTTGACGGTATATAAGGTGAACTGTATAATTATAAGGAGGTGAATTAAAATGAACCGTTCAATGAGTGCGCTAGGAAGTAATGTTCGTGAAACGAGAAAGCGGAGAAACTTATCCCAAGAAGCATTAGCGGAGAAAATTGGCGTTTGCAAAAGAACAATTATAGATATAGAGAAGAATGCCGGCAATCCCAAGTTTGAAGTATTATACATGCTGGTACGGGAGTTGGATTTGCCGCTATATCAGGTGTTTTATCCGGAGTCAACGGATAAAAGCGTGGAATTGAAAAATATGCTTATACAGGAACTGAGCAGTTGTTCAGAATATGAAATGAGGGTTATATTATCGGTGGTTAAAAGTTTGCGGGATACATTAAAGCATGATATGGAATAAGATTTCTTATATAATAGGAAATTACGCCACAGCGTTGTAAGTCGCCAAGAAAGAATGCGAAGCATTCTTTGGAATTGGCCGCTGGGCCAATTCTTTTTTATATTATAGGAAATTACGCCATAGTGTTGTGGAGCATCACGGATTGGACATTGAGTGGCCTCTGTTTTATTGCAAGCAAAATAATCTTTATCCAAAAAACAAGGAATTTCTGAAAAAAATAACAATTCAGCTAAAAAATTAGAAAAAAATTATATAGATTTAAGAAAATAATTGGGATATAATGGAATGCAAATCAGTAAAAATGGTTAATATTTTATATTTTAGAACCCTAGTATTATGAATTGTTAATAATATAAAGAAGAAAGTACTTGGAAAAGGCTTGTTCGAGATGTATAACGCGATAGAGCGCTTTAAAACTGGACAGAATACATATTATGTACAAAAATAAAAATGTTTCATTTCAGAGGAGGGAGCTTTTATGAAAATAAGGAAAGCACCATGCAGGATTTTAGCAATGGCATTGGCAGTGACAGTATTTACAACATCGACCTCTTTGACAACGTTAGCCGAGAGGGGGGAAGGATATGGGCAAGCGGAGGATGCGACGGGGGCAGTGCAGACCGCGAGTGAAGCTATGCCCGAAATAGATTCCAGCGGCTCAGCGAATGAAACTTTTAGTGAAAGCCGGACGGAGAACTCCGTGGATATATCGGGGGGGGGGGGGACTGGCGACATCTCTCAGGAGAATCCTCCTGCAGATGAAATTCCAGGGCAGCCAGAGGTTCCATCGGAGCCAGTAACTCCATCAGAACCTGAGGTTCCGGGAGGAACCCCGGGGCAGCCAGTAAATCCGGAAGAAAAGCCGGATGAATCAGTAAGTCCGGAAGAAAAGCCGGACGGGTCAGTAAGTCCGGAGGAAAAGCCGGACGGGTCAGTGAGTCCGGAAGAAAAGCCGGACGGGTCAGTGAGTCCGGAAGAAAAGCCGGATGAGTCAGAAAATCCCGAAGAAAATTTGGATGGGGTAGAAAACCCGGATGAATTGCTTGATGAAGAGTTGCTTGATGAAGAACTGCTCGATGAGGAGCAGCTTGAGGAAGAAGAGTCATCAGGCTACTTGTTGTGCGGAAAAATATATGAGGACAGGAACGGAAACGGGCAGCAGGATGGGGATGAGATAGGGCTGCCGGATATAGATATTTCTGTATATAAGAGCGATACCAATGAATATGTGGCAAACATTATGACGGATTCGGACGGACAGTTTGAACTGGACGAACTGGAAGAGGGGAGCTATACGCTGGAGATTATAGATGACGAGTGGCTGGGGTTCTATTATGACATAGAAAGGTCTGTGGCGGAATTCCCGGGGAATGCGGAATTCTCAAACGATGGGAATCTTTATGTCCTTCGGGTTTCGGATGTGGAGGCTGTGGAAGTAAGAGAAGATGAAGAAGGACAGGAAAATGGGCAGAAAGAAGCGGAGTCAGGGGTGGAACTGGGGCTTTATGTGAATGAAGTATTTCTGTTGGATGTTTATGACCATGCCGAGTATGATGCAGCATCGGTGGAACCGGCAGCAGGAACTGTGAATATTCTTTCCAAGGAAATGCAGTATCAGGGCGCAATGTTAGGGAGACGGACAAACGGAAGTACGACATTGGAAGCTTTTTCAGTAAAAACTGTAGCAGGGCAGGGGATACGCTTATTCTGCATGCAGAGGACGGCTAAAACTGCTGGGGGGGAGCATACAAAGGTAGAAGGGGGGATTCTGAGCAGAGTGATTCCCAATGAGGACACACGAAAGTATTGTGAACTGGCTGCCTATTATTCAGAATATTATCCGGGGTGGGGGAAGTTGGGGCCTGCTCAAAAAGACAGGTATCATTTAGCGGCACAGGCAATAATTTGGGAGAAACTCGATTCTGTAACGATAGAATTTTATTATAATCCCAGGAAAGTAAAAAATAATAACGTAGAAGATTGGGACTATATTGATATCAGCAAAGAAAAAGAGGCTATAAAAGATAAAATCCTATACCATAACAAAAAACCTTCCTTTAATGAAAAGACTCTTGAAGCATTGAAAAACGCCAGCAAACCGAAGCAGGTCTTTGAGTACAAAGATACAAATGAGGTATTGAATGGATATAAGGTGGTCAGTTTTGGGGATGGGATTAAAAAGGTTGAAATCGTAGGAAATAAACTTCGTGTAGTGATGAAGGCTAAAGCAGAGGTTGGAAGTAATTATCAAATAAAACTACAGCGGTACAATGCAGAGACAGGAACCCCCAAAAACATGTATTACAGTTCGGGTACTCTGCAGGATGTATATAAATTTGGAAAGCCTGATCCGGTAGAGGCCACAGTCACGATAAAGTACGGTGCCAAAGGAACACTAAAAATCAGGAAAGTTAATGATGCAGGGCAGCCGGTGGCGGGAGTGACCTTCCGGTACGGTGCTGAGAAAGACGATAGGGGGCCTTTGAACAGCAATGGAGACCTTGGCACTATCACAGCGCCAACGGATGCCAATGGCTGGACTACGGTAGATATAAAGAAAGCCGACAGGAAGATTTATGTACAGGAGCATACGGTTCCAGCAAATCTGCAAAAGGATACAACGATTAAGGAGGTAGTGGTGCCTGCCGGAGGAACAGGGACGCTGACATTTCAAAATAAACGTTTGGTTTATATTACGCTAAAGAAGGTAGATGCGGAAACGGGCAAGCCGATACCAGGAGTAGTCTTTGATTACTGGGATGAAAAGACAGGAATAAAATATTCGGGAACCACGGATGCGAACGGGCAGTTTACTTCCAAAGTGCGTTATGCGGTGGGCACAACTATTGTGATGAAGGAGACAGGCTTCGTACCGAATACTGCTACTGCCAAGAACTATTCGCTGCCGCAGGGGACGGCGGCAGAACAGAAAAAAGTGATTACGGCGACAGACTATACTTTTGTCTTTCCAAATACTATCAATAAGACTCCTGTCCGAATCAGGAAGGTGTTGAAAAGTGACAATAGTGTGGTGATTCCGAAGGTATCCTTTAAGGTGGGGCCGAATCTGAACGGGCGTGAGGGAGACCTGCTGAACGGATACAAAATATATGAGACGGATGCAAAAGGGGAAATCGTGACGAATCCTTTCCGCGTGGATCAGACTATCTATTACCAGGAAATAAAGACGCCAAACAGCCCGGTATGGATACAAATCGACCCGGTTCGCTATACGGCAAATAGGGGAGGTGTCAATTACTATAATAAAGTGGAAAATGAGGATGAACCTGTTCCCATACTTGTAAAAAAGGAGGGGAGTGATGGGCGTCCTTTGGCCGGGGTTACCTTTAGGCTGGATTGTCAGGATAAAAAGACAGGCATCTGGAAAGCCCTGTGTAACGTGACAACGGGCACAAATGGTGAAGCAGTTTCCGCTAAGAAAGTAACATGGTCAGATGTTAAGGAGGGGAGGGTAAGGCTGGTAGAGATTTCTTTGGGCAGTGTGAAGGGGTATACTATGCCCGAGAATAAAATATTTGTGGTTCAAGCGCCAAGCGTTAATGAGATGAAGAACGTGATAGAATATACCGCAGTGAACCCGAAGATTCCTACTGTGCTCACAATCAATAAGTATGACAAGGACAACACAGAGAAGCCTTTGGACGGAGCGGTATTCAGGATAACGGATGAGCATGGTAATTTCGTGATGGAACTCACCACAAAGAACGGCATAGCCGAGACAAAGGAACTGCTTGCGGATACTGTCTATGAGATAGAAGAAATAAAGGCACCCCGCGGCTATACAATGTGCGGTTCATTTGCAAAAGGCAAGAAACAGAGGTTTACTATAACGGAGAAAGGGCATATATTCGGGGCGGATGGAAAGATTGTAGAAGGGGGTATAAATTACAGCTACCGCTTCGAAGTACCTAATGACCCGATTTACGGATGGATTGAGGTTTATAAAAAAGATGGGGCGGGGAGGCCATTAGAAGGTTTAGAGTTCACAATCTATCATAATGGGAAGATTGTAGATACATTGACAACAGATGAAAAAGGCTATGATAAGTCAATAGACCTGGTGGCGGATGGACCGTATTTTGTGTATGAGACCTATCGGCCGCCGGAATATACCAATTTTTATTCCCATCCTATGCCGGTAGACTTTCTGTTCACAGGTACATCTTCATGGACTGACGGCGATTGGAAGTGCAGCTATGACGCAACTAAAAGGATTATGACTTATGAGGTTACTAACAGGGAGGTATTAGGGAGTATCACCGTCCATAAGGTGGATTCGGAAGACAATACAGTGCCGGTAGAGGGCGCTGAGTTTGTGGTGTACAATCTGTACGATGAATCTGAGACGCCGATAGGTGACCCGAAGAAGACGGATAAAAATGGTTATGCTACGTTTACAGACCTTCCGTTGATGACTGAGCCATACAGTAATCTGAAAG
>BLLT01000099.1 GCA_011958945.1 Lachnospiraceae bacterium
ATAAAAAAGAGTTGGCCCAGCGGCCAACTCCAAAGAATGCTTCGCATTCTTTCCTGGCGACTTACAACGCTGTGGCGTAATATCCTATAGTATAAATAAAACCGCCTGGTTCAGTTATGAGCCAAACCCGGCGGCCTCCCCACGAACATATTACTTCTAAATAGCAATATCCATGTTTTCCCCCAATATGCAAAACTCAATCTTATTCAGGATTTCCTCCACTGCCTTCATATCATCGGTATGAAGCCGCAGCTCCAATTCCCGATGTAATCCAAAACCTATAATCCCTAACATAGATTTCCCGTCAATAATCTGTCTTCCGCTTTGCAAGTCAATGTTAAACGGATAATCCTCAATAGCCACTACAAATCTTTGGCAATCTTCCATCGTCTGAAATAAAACTCTGATTGGTTCCACTGTACCTTCTCTCCTTTCCTGAAAACATTTCCCCCTTCCACCTATCCTTCTAGCCCTCATTAATTATTTATCCACATTTTAACATGAAACTTTCCAAAAATATATTTAATTTCTATAAAGTTCATTAATTTTTCACGAATTCAATGCCCCATGCCGCCGCTAGCCAGTAGCTTTTTAAGGCTGAGCAAAATCCACCGCCTTACCTCCATTCTGCCGTTATCTGTAAAAATCCGCTCATTTACTCACCTGATAAACTGATGTGAATATGATGAAAAGCGGCATATTGTGGCCGATGTAAAAGAAACTACAGGGCTATCATCAGATGTAATTGACATTATACTCGACATGAAAGATTCTTTCCTCAAACAGTCAATCCTTAATGACTTATTAAAAGATGATTATTTCCTGTCAATAATAAATCTGCTTTATATGGTGAATTATCATTATGAAAAAGGAATAGGACAGACAGAATAGTCCCTTGATCAAGCCTGACCGTTCATCTTATCTGTCTGGCAATTGTATCATAAAGGATAAGCATTACATCTTGATCACAAACCAGACCCAACCTCAAATTACATCATTTAAAAACAATATCAATAGCACACAAGTCACAATAATCAACAGGGCTGTCGCCGCCACTCCAAGGTTTAACCGCGCCCTCCCATCATGTTCCCCAAAACCATGTTTTCCCAATTCTCCCCCGCCGGGCATGATCTCTGAAGGAATCAAATTGGCACGGCGCAAAGCAACGACAACAGGTTTATATAAAAGCAGTGTAATTGCCGTATTCAATCCCCCCTTGATTAAATTAAACGGCAAAAAGGCCGGGAGCAGCAATGCGGCGATTGCCTCCCTCGGGTAGCCCATATAGATGGGTGCGATTAAATAATTCCAAAGCATCATGACTGCAGCCTAACAGCCCAAACCGCTAAAAAGCCCCAACATGGCGCCGGACAGTTTTCGCCGTTTCTTGTATATCAATGACGCAGTACATGCAAAGGAACAGCTTGAAACAATATTCATCAAACACCCCAAAAGTCCCGTTCCGCTGATTGTAAACATTTGCGCCACGGCAACAATCACTGTTACTGCAAGCGCAGTGAGCGGCCCAAAAATCAGCCCTCCAATTACAATAATAACATCCTTCGGATCGTACTTTAAAAAAAGTACGATTGGAATACGGCCGATAACCACCGCTGCATAAGACAGCGCGCAAAGCATGCCTATCGTTGTCAGTTTCTTTGTTTTACTCATCTTCATTGGAATACCTCCTAAAATAAAATTAACACTTGAAAGTATCTGAAGCCTTTCAGGTGTTAATATTTTAGGTGTATTGAGAATGTCTACAGAGCAAATGATCAAAAAAAGTGCAAAATCACAGCCAGGCTAATGCACTGTCTCGGCCACAAATCCACCGCAGGCACGCTCATTTGGCTCACTGCCTGCGGGAATTCGTGAAACAGCACATAACTTCCGACAATTTCAATACACCTTCTTTAATCCGGACTATACCGTCGGTTTTGGAATTTCACCAAACCCCGCGCTTTCGCGCCCGCGGACTATAACCGCCGATCGGGAATTTCACCCTGCCCTGAAGACATCTCCACTATTCAATTGTTTAAGCCATTATAGCATTGGGGATAGGCAATGTCAATCTTCCTAATTCCCTAATTCTGTTCCATTAGATTTAATCACTTTCTGATACCAGTAGAAAGAATCTTTCTTCAAGCGTTTACATTCCTTTGGGTCATCGTCTGTCCTGTCTACATAAATGAAGCCATAACGCTTCTTTACGCCGTTGCTGGTAGAGAGCAAATCCAATGCTGACCACGGGCAGTAGGCAAGCACTTCTACACCATAGTCCATAGCCTTCTTCATTGCCATGATGTGCTCCCGCAAATACTGAATGCGATAGGCATCGTGGATTTTACCATCCTCTGTCAGGGTATCGAAGGCTCCCATGCCATTTTCAGTAATCATCAACGGTTTATTGTAACGCATGTAAATATCACGGAATATGTACTCTAATCCTGTAGGGTCAATCGCCCAATCCCAGTCAGTAGTATCCAAATTTGGGTTTTTACACATTTCGTAGAATCCGGGGTGAGTTTCAAATTCGGAAATATCCCCTTTTTCTCCTGACCAGTTTACTCCTCCATAGCCGATTTGCTTGCCTGAATCTTCCGGGCAGGCTTTTGCGCAATCACTGTAATAATAATTCAATGCCAGGAAATCGGACTCGCCTTCTTTGATTAACTCCATATCTCCAGGTTCAATTACTGGCGCAAGCCCATGATTTTTCAGGTAAATCATAGCTGATTTTGTATACATTCCCTTAAAATAGATATCCAAATAATAAGCATTTCGCAGATCATGTGCATTCTGGGCGGCCATCACATCTTCCGGTTTGGAAGTAAGAGGATATACCGGAGCGTATCCAAGAGCAGCACCTGCCATCCCTCCAGGAACTAATTCATGTACCAGCTTACAGGCAATAGCATGAGCCAGGTTCATGTGATGGTTAATCTGATAGCGTATCTGGTTATTTCCACGATATTTTTCCGGAATATAACATTTCTGGTCAATAAACTGTACAATAATGCTTTGTTCGTTGATAGTCGTCCAATATTTTACTTTGTTCTTGAACTCATTTATAACGTAACGGGCAAAATATTCAAAATCTTTTACAACTTGCCGATTAATCCAGCCATCGTATTTTTCAACCAATGCCCAAGGCAAATCATAGTGATATAGCGTTACAATAGGCTCAATCCCATTATTTAATAACTCATCTATCAGCTCCCGATAAAATTGAATCCCTTTTACATTTACCGGGCCAATACCGTCCGGAAATACTCTGGACCATGCAATGGAGAAGCGGTAGGCCGTAAACCCCATCTCTTTCATGAGCGCTACATCTTCCCTGAAATGGTGGTAATGATCGCTGGCTACATCTGCATTGGCAAAACCGCGCTGTTCATAATTCTGACGATTAATCACATCCTGCTGGGAAGCTTTTTTGCCATCTTCATAGGCAGCGCCTTCTACTTGATAGGCACTGGTAGAAGCCCCCCACAAAAACCCTTTTGGAAACTCTTTGTTTGTCATATTCTTTCTCCTATTTGTGTCTTTCCGCTATTATTTTCAATATATCAATCATTTCCTCCGCCATCCGCACTTCGGAATTAATGGTCATCAACGTATCCTGTGCATGGGCAAACAGGAGTGAAAAACCGTAACTGATTCCGCTTGCCTCATTCTGAATAATTTCTGTCTGTGAATTGTGGGCAAGGGTGATTTCATGCTTAGCCTCTTTCATTCCCCCGTCAGCTTTTTCGAATTCAAACTTTTTTGCCGCCTTCAGCGCCTCGGTAATTTTGATGCGGGCATCTCCCGCATGCATGATGATTTGCATTGCAACCGGAACAAGTTCGCTCTCTTCTGCTAAAATATCTTTTTCCATTTCACTCATGAATTTTGCCTCCTGATTATTGATGATTTATTGTGCTGCTTCCTCTGCAAGTTTATTTTTTTCATATACCTTAAAAAACGGATACCATATGGCTGTATAAATGACCAATAAAATAGCCCACCATAAAATCGCCCTCATATCCTGGGTAATCATTACACTGGAAGCAGGTGCCGGAATTTGTCCTACCTGAACCATCATGGAAGGAATCTTCAAAAGTCCGGTACTCATTAAAATCCATACATATGTAGGCCCTACAACCGCATTAATCCATGCCGGAAGCATTAAAAGTGGGTTAAATACAATTGGTGCACCAAACATCAGAGGTTCGTTGATATTAAAGATAGAAGGGGCGATAAATACCCTGCCCAGCATCTTTAACTGCCTGGATTTTGAAAAACACATGAGGACATTAAGTCCCAGTGTGGCACAGACACCCCCCATTGTAATAAATGCCATAGTAAAAAATGCCTCTGAGGTTACAATATTGGTTGCCGCGCCGCCGGCAGCTACCGCATCAATGTTTTCCTGAATGGCAACCATGAAAATCGGTGTCGTAAGCGCGTTCCAAAGCCATGTGGAAATTCCCAGGGTATAGAAAAACGCATACAGCAGGGAAATCAGAATAAAGCCGGGCAATGTCTGTGCGACCCTTGCAAGGGGCATAAAAATACCGACAATGATATCAAGTATGCTGATACCCAGTTTAAATATCAGAACCATTGTAATACCAAGTACAATGACATTTGGAATAATTACATTAACCCAGGATACAACAAAATCCGGGATGCTGGTGTTTTCAAGAAATTTAAGTTTTGCCCATAAATGGAACACAAGAGCCACAAATAATCCGGATATCATACCGGCTGCAATACCCATAGGACCTACATTTCCCAGAAAACCGGAAAAGCTGTCCGCCGCTTCGCCCGTCGGCATGGAAACCATAAACATTATGCAAATTGCAACCAGCCCAGCATTAATCGTATAAGCTGGGTGCTGAAGTTTTTCCATACACTGATTTGCCATCATAAATGCTATTATAATAGAAATAAGTCCAAAACTGTAGTTTGCAATAGGTGACAAATCGGGCAGTATGGGAACGAAAGATTTGATGACGTTATAAAAATAAATCAAAGAACCTGTCAAAATAAAAGGAACTACCTTTTGCATTGCCGATGATATTGCCGCAATCCAGGGCTTTGAAAATAATTTGTTGGCATTTGGGGCGAAGCTTTCGCTTAGCCAGTCCATAAGCTTTTTCATGATTTTCTCCTTTCTTTTAGAATCTGGTTTTATTCTTCTTCCATAAGCTTTTGCGCCAGTTCGATGAGGCGTGCCCCATCCAGGGAAGCATATACATCTTGTGGTATTATGCCTACTTTGACACCATACGGGGCAGCTGTTGTTTTAAAGTTATCCAACTCCATTGCATAATGGGGACCGATCAGAAGTACATCAATATAATTCAGGTGCTCTGCCACTTCTGAATGGCTTCTTGCCTCCACGCTGACAGACAGTTTTTGCTTTTTTGCCACTTTTCTGGCATTGCTTGCCAAAAAGCCGCTGGACATGCCGGCACCGCAGCATAATAAAATTTTTAAGTTTTCCATATTCGTCCTCCTTGTTTTGTTTGAGTCTGCAGTTCATTTTGTTTAGGGCTATTATCCCTAAATCTGTTTTTTCCTTCAACCTGTATTTTGCACTGTTTGGTGCAATTGCTTTTATCAGGATTTTGCACTGAAACGTGCAATTTTCAAGTTGTTCCGTTTTTCTTTTCCGCTTATAATTGGAAATAAATAATCAAAATAGTGCCAGGTAACTGTTAAGGGAGATTTCTATGCAGAAAAAATTAAATGCATTATTAAAATATCTGTTAGCCCAAAATAAACCGCAGACTAGTTCGGAGGTTGCCAATGCCCTTTCCATGTCTGTCCGGTCTGTAAAAAATTATGTAAAAGAAATTAATTCTCTTTATAGCAAAAAAATCATCCTTTCTTCACGTAATGGTTACCTAATTAACAGCCTGATTTCTCCTGCTTTGCTTATGGAGGATTCGGATGAAAAGATTCCTCAGACATGGGACGAACGGGCTTATTTTATTATTAAGCAATTGATTTTGGGGCATACTTCTCATTTGGACCTATTTGATTTATGCGATAGCCTATGCGTAAGCTATTCGACTATCAAAGCAGTGATTTCCAGAATGAATAAAGCTTTTGTTTCTTATCGGGTAGAATTTATCTGTGAAAACGATTGTGTCTTTATCAAAGGAAAAGAGAAAGACAAACGAAAGCTGATTGGTTATATACTGAATGAAGAATCCGGCACTAGCTTTATGGATACAAGGCGATTAAAAGAATGTTTTTACGGAATTGATGTTGACAAATTAAACCAGATTGTTGTGTCGGATTTTAAACAGAATGATTTTTATTTAAACGATTTTGCAGCCGTCAATATGATGCTTCATCTGGTCATTTTAGTTGACAGGGAATTAAATGGCAATTATCTGGATTCCTGCCCATCTGATTTTACGGTAGAGAACGAAAGGGAACAGCAATTGCTGAATATCCTTTGCAGCGATTTGGAGGAAACATTCCAGATTCATTTGAACGAGTCGGAACGATTTGAAATCTATATGCTCATTAAAGCAAATGCAAGTTATGCTTTGTCTACCACCGATGATAATTTGAGGGAAATTGCAGGGGAAGAGATTGTACATCTGGCGAATTATTATATTGAACAAATCAGCAATTTATATTTATCTGATTTATCAGGGGAAACTTTTTTTGCTCCTTTTTGCCTGCATTTGAAAAATTTACTGTTTCGGATGAGAGAAAACAGACCGGCTGCCAATCCATTGACCGAATCCATCAAACATAACAACCCTACAATCTTTGATATGGCAATTTTTATCGGGCTGGATTTGATGGAACGTTATCATATTACAATTCCGGAGGGTGAGATTGCATTTCTTGCCATTCATATCGGAGCGGAAATTGAACGGCAGAATGTAAATAATTCTAAAATACCAGCAGTCTTGCTATGCCCGGATTACCAGAATCTTTGTATGGAACTTTCCAACAAGCTAATGCTTTCTTTCGGAAACCAAATTATGTTGATAGGAACCGTACATAATATAGAGGAATTGGAAAAGTTCACCGAGAACACAGCAGAGTTTCTTTTTAAGATGCTCTTTACAACCATTCCGGTTCCTGAAGGCATTCATAATGTGTATACAGTAGTGAAGCTTATGCCTTTTAATTTAAGCGCCCAATATCATATTATTCAGGATGCATTAACAAAATATGCTCTATTCTATAACAATTATAAATTAAGAACTTGTTTTCACACCTATTTTGAGGAGGATTTGAGTTCGATTAATCCAGAAGAAACGGAATGGGAACAGGTAATATCTTGTTTGTGCAAAAAACTTTATGAAAAAAAGTATATAAATAAGGATTTTGAGGATAAGGTTTTTAAAAGGGAACATGCTGCAACCACGGCTTTCGGCAACATCGCGATTCCTCATTCGGTTGATATGGATGCCATAAAGACCAGTATTGCCCTTGCTATTTCCCAAAAAGGATTTCGATGGGGCAGCAATACGGTGCATCTAGTACTTTTGTTAGCAATTAATAAAGCTGACAAGAAAAATTTCCGTTTTCTGTACGAAGCGCTGCTCTCCCAATTCGGAGAAGACACTATGATTCAAGAAGTACGGAACTGTAGTTCATTTCAGGAATTTGAAGCATTGATTTATCACAATATTCAGCAAAAAGAAGAATAACTCTTTTTATCGAAAGACATTCCTCAAAGAGGGTTTTATGACTGGATATCGAACATGGACATCAGTTCTCTGAAAGTATCTTGTCCATCCAGACAAGTATCTGTCAGATAGCCGTTCTCCCGTTCCCATTCAGATAGCCCTTGGTAGTAATACATTTTTTTGCATCCTCAATGGTAACCAAGTTTTTATAAAATATAACTGGCAGCATATCTATAGATATTTTCCTTGTTTTTCTTGTCAAACGCAAAAACAGCCAATCACCAACACCTTCCTGTCAATGATTGACTGTTCTTTCTTAACCGAAAATAAATATACGATAAACCAATAGCATTCCTTAAACTCACCCGCCGCTTACAGCCCAACTTACGCCCGGCAGCTATTACAGTCTCTTAAGCAATGCCTCCCTTTGCTCCTCATACCCAGGTTTGCCAAGAAGTGCAAACATATTCTTCTTATAGCTTTCCACCCCAGGCTGGTTAAACGGATTTACCCCAAGCAAATATCCGCTTACACCGCAGGCAAACTCGAAGAAGTAGAACAATTCGCCCAGATAGAATTCGTTTACTTCCGGTACATGTACCATAAAGTTAGGCACATTGCCATCCGTATGGGCCAAAATCGTACCATTCATCGCGCTCTTATTTACGAAATCAACGGTCTTCCCTGCCAGATAATTCAGCCCATCCAGATCAACCGGCTCGGTGCCAAGCACGATTTCCTCTCTGCTGGCTTCAATATCAATCACCGTTTCAAACAATGTCCTTGCGCCGTCCTGGATAAACTGCCCCATGGAGTGCAAATCCGTGGTCAAATCCACGCTGGCCGGGAAAATACCTTTCTGGTCTTTGCCTTCGCTTTCCCCATAAAGCTGTTTCCACCACTCGGATACGTAATGCACGCTGGGCTCATAGTTGGCAAGAATCTCTATGGATTTCCCTTTTCTCAACAGGATATTCCTCAGTGCCGCATACTGCAGCGCGTCGTTCTCTTCAAAAGAGGCTTCCAGGGCACGCTTTCTTCCGCTGGCAGCGCCTTCCATCAGTTTTGTAATATCCGCACCGCTGACCGCGATAGGCAGCAAACCTACAGCCGTCAAAACGGAGAAACGCCCCCCTACATCGTCCGGCACAACAAAAGTCTCATACCCTTCTTCCGTTGCCAGGTTCTTCAAAGAGCCCTTCGCCTTGTCCGTTGTGGCATAAATCCTCTTCGCGGCTTCTTCCTTGCCGTATTTCTTCTCCATCATTTCTTTAAATACCCGGAAAGCAATCGCCGGCTCTGTGGTAGTACCGGATTTGCTAATCATATTGATGGAGAAATCCCGTTCACCGATAACTTCCATCAAATGTTTGATATATGTGGAACTGATAGAATTCCCTACGAAATAAATTTCCGGTGTTTTCCTTACCGACTTGTCCACAATATTATAGAAGCTGTGCCTTAGAAATTCGATGGCTGCCCTTGCCCCAAGATAGGAACCGCCAATACCGATGACAAGCAAAACTTCGGAATCGCCCTGAATCTTCGTCGCCGCCTTCTGAATTCTCGCAAACTCCTCCTTGTCATAATCCACCGGCAAATCAATCCATCCAAGAAAATCATTGCCTGCCCCTGTCTTTGAAACCAATACCTCTTTTGCATCCAAGGCAAGCTTTTTCATGAACTCCACTTCGTGCTCACTGATAAATGAGGAAGCCTTGGAATAATCAAATCTTACTTTATTGCTCATCTGACTCGCTCCTTTTCTATTTGTCTTTACCATCTTTAGTTTAGCAAAATTAAATTTTTTTTTCAAGAAAAATTACCAAAATATAGGAATCATCGTAACAGTCCGGCCATCCATTCCATTTGTAGTTTTACACTAACCATTTCCCACGTCATATGGGATTACGAAAATATAATCCCCGGCCGCGCCGCAGTCAATGGCATATCTTTCATAATAAATGCCCACACCTTCCGGAAAGAGAAAAAACTGCTCCGGATCATAGTTTGCCGTCAGCACATCCTCACCCTTTAAAAGAAAGCCGCCCCTGCCGGCCCCTTCCATATATTTATAAACCGAGCCAGTCAAATATGCCACCGCTCCCTCCTCCTGCCTTCCCATAATGTCTTCCAGAAAAACCCTTTCCCCGCTATCCACATCAAATGTAACCGGCACAGGCGTTATCCAGCTGCGTATTCCTCCCCAGTAACCTTCCTTGCACACCGCAACCGTAATATATTTTTCTCCCATATACACATAATTATAATCCATCCTCTGAAACCAGCCCATCTTCGACCCACCGTCGTCTATCAGCATATCAAAAAAGCCCCCCTTCTTTTCCACAGCCTCCCGGTATACATTTTGGAAATATTGATTTATTTTTTTATAACCGGCAATCTTGCTATTAAACTGAGGCAGACATACCTTATAAAGATTATATTTGTTTCCCTCTTCATCCTCCCTGTAATATTCTTCGTACTCCAGATTTTCCGATAAATATTCCTCATATCCTTCCGTACTTTCCAACGCGTACATAACACTGTTCAGTTCGCCATATTCCATATTTTGAGCCGGCAAAGCAACAGGGGTATTCTCCTCATCTTCCCATTCCGCCGCCCTCCCGGCTTCAGTTTCATCCCCTTCTGTCAGCCGGAACCAACGGCAGCCATCCTGCCCGGACACAAATGTGCGGAAAAAAACGCCTTCCTCAGAAGCATAAATATCCGATACATATCCCTCTTCTAAGTATTCGCATACAAAGGAGTTTTCATAAATCACTCTATGCTCTCCGCTATTTATATCCATTCGATATACCGTCACCCTTTTCTTATCTCCATCCTTTTCCTCATTTAATCCATAAAAATACCCCTTATAAATACAGCAATCTGTATACTCCGGCACTTCCAAAGATTCAACCTCCCCATTTCCCAAATCATACCGGTTCAAACTTCCTCTTTCCCCATAAAAATCCCCCGGATAAAATATACTGCCCCCATATATCATCAGTCTTCCCCCGGAATCAAACCGGCAAAGTTCTGTCTCATTTTGCCCGTCCAAATCCATCCGGCATATAGCAATTTCACCGTCTACCCATTTGCTCCAATAAATGAAGCCCTTATACCAAACCCTCCGGCCGCCCCAGTCACCCAGCGTATACTGCCATACATCCCTGGCAATCAATTCCCTCTCCGAACCGTCTTTCTTCATCCGGTACAAAAAACCGGTATCGAATTCCGAATCCTCTTCCAACCCAAATCCCGCTTTATCATATTCTCCCTCATAACCGGAACAAAAATACACATACTCCCCACTTAGCTGTATTCCGCGCCCTTCTTCACACAGCCTATGCGAACTTCCCTGCCAGTCTTCGCACAGTTTTTCCATTTGGCTTCCGTCCGTTTTCATCCGGTAAATCTTCCCGTATTCATCATCCTGATTCGTAAAATAAACTTCCCCGTCCTGCACCAAAATACTCCCTGGGCGGATTTTTGCCAGGCGCTCTGTCCTGCTGCCATCCTCAGCCGTCCGGTACAAATAGTAATTGTCCAGCTGACTGGCATAATAGAAATAACCATCCTCATAACAAATACGGGAATCATGACAGTTTGCCCATGTATTTTTCTCCTCCTCAATCCACCACTTGATTATCCTGGGAGTACCGCCTTTTTCCCAGGCAATCAAAAAATGAGCGATACCCAGACAATGAACGATTCCGCCCTCCCCATAAAGGTATTCGGAGGCCTGCAATACCGTTTTCCCTTCGTACTCCACTGGGCACAAGTTGAAAAACCCCCGCGCATTCCCGCCTGTCACTTGGGACGAATCAGGAAGTTCCCATCCTTCCACATTTTTTCCATGAAAAGAAATCTTCTCATCAAGATATGGGCAATACGCGCTGTAGCTGTCCGCTTCCGGCTCCTGAGTCAATTCCACCCTAAGCCCGCAATCATAATCCTCTTCCAAATCAGAAGGCAATTCCACCCTCTCTATGTTTAAGTCTTTACTTTGGTTTTCATTCCTGCCTTTGTATTTGAAAATCGCCTTATAGGAATCTCCCACCGCCCCACAGCCCGTTCCCTGGGCACTGAATACAATTTCCACATTTTCATCATTGTCAATATCTTCCCAGAAAACATCAAACCAGCCGGCATAAGAACAGTCCTCTTCCGTAAAACAATAAGGCTCGTCCTCATTCATGTAAATCCATAAGCCCCCCGAACCGTAAGAAGGCGCTACCTCCCCGTCCTGTACCATAACCAGCATATCCGCCTGCCCATTATTGTCTATATCATCTATCACCAGCCCGGTCAGCGCCATCCTGCCCCCCTGGAAAATCTGCCCCTCCATAAGACGTTCAAACAATTCCTCTGCCTGGCCCTTCCCTGCCTCCTGCCTTTCCGCTCCCATGAAGAACAACTCTTCATTTTCTTTCATTTGTTTTTCCGGCGAAAATTCCTCCTCCTGAGTCTCTCCATCTTCCTCCGGCAAAGCCTTTTGTTCCGTACTTGTTTCCTTTACCGTCCTTCCCACATCCTCCGTTCCCTGACCGGATGTACACGAAATGCTTAATCCCATACACAAACAGATTAACAGCATTCTTCCGGTTTTTTCTATCCCTTTTTTCATGACTTCTCCACTTTCCTTTATATATTTATATATATATTAGTAAAAGTTTGCGTCATAGTTGTATCAAAATTGCATCATAGTTGCATTATTTGCAATAACTCTGGTTTGTAATCGGTTCACAATCCTACTGCCCTCAATACGAACAGAACTGTTACTAGAACTTTCCAGTTTGATTAAGGATTCATTTCTTTTGGTGCAAGAAACGGATATACTATAATCAAAGCAACTGGCAGGAAATGTTTTACGTGTGAAGCTGTGGGGAAGAGGAGGCCGCCTGTGACAGGAGTAATAGGGATTGTGAATCAGGATTTTGAAAAAATAAGGGTAAATAATTATTTCTATATTGATAAAACCTCATTTATACAGGAATGGTGGGAAGCTGCAGACGAAGTGACGCTGATTGCACGGCCCAGACGATTTGGCAAGACATTAAATATGAGTATGCTGGAAAAATTTTTCTCTGTAAAATATCAAGGCAGAGGGGATTTGTTTCAAGGACTGAATATATGGGAAGGAAAATCTCCTGACGGCGATTACAAGTACAGAAAACTCCAGGGAACTTACCCTGTTATTTCTCTAAGCTTTGCTGATATAAAAGAAACTACATTCCTGGAAGCGCGTCAAAAAATATGCAAAATAATCCAGATGGTGTATAACCAGTTTGACTTCTTGCTGGAAGGGGATATTCTGAATGAAAATGAGAAAAATGATTTCCGTAAAATATCGGCAGATATGGAAAATTATTTGGCATCCTTATCATTAAAAATGCTTACCGACTTCTTAAACAGATATTATGGGAAAAAAGTTATCTTCCTTTTAGATGAATATGATACACCTATGCAGGAAGCATACGTAAACGGCTATTGGGATGAACTGGCGTCCTTTACCAGAAGCTTGTTTAATTCTACATTTAAGACAAACCCTCATTTGGAACGGGCGGTTATGACGGAGATTACAAGGGTCAGCAATACTTCTTACGAAGTATCAGAGTCTATCTTTTCCGATTTAAATAACCTTGAAGTGGTAACAACAACTTCCCAAAAGTATGCGGATTGTTTTGGTTTCACAGAAGAGGAGGTATTTGCATGCCTAACGGAATTTGGCCTGTCTGATTGGAAGCAGAAAGTGAAAGACTGGTATGACGGTTTTTCATTCGGGGAAAGAAAAGATATCTACAACCCATGGTCCATCATCCATTTTCTTGATAAAAAGGCCGCCAGTGCCTACCTAAAGGTTTCGGGGAGGGCTTTCGAAGAAAGGACAGGGCATATGTGGTATGATCTGGCCCTGACCAACAAGGAAGTCCATATTATGTTTGCGGATATGGTGCAGGACTG
>BLLT01000100.1 GCA_011958945.1 Lachnospiraceae bacterium
AGACACAAATCGCCGTGTGAAAAATCTATTTTTCACACTAACTTCCTTATTCTTCCGGTGTTTCCTCTGCATTTGCAGCCTCCGCCAATGCCTTTTCATTCGCTTCCTGCATCTTCTGGGCAAATTCTTCCGGTGTAATCGTGCCGCCTACCAATTCCTGCAGCAGGTTATAGTGTGCGTCAATAGCCGTTCCCTGCAGGAAAGTATCCCATGCCAGCACATAGCCGGTTGCGGAATCCGTCAATTTATTAATTTCAACCAATACCGGGTTTACTTCCGAATCGTCAATATCGCTCTTCCATGCGGTCACACCGTCTCCCAGCTTATATCCTTCGTTGGACTGATACTCTGTCAGCGCAATGGCAAATGCTACCGCTTCGTCCGGATGCTCTGTTTTGGAATTTATCATATAGCAGTCGATAGCCCCGCCGGAAAACTGGGTCGCATCCCCCACTCCTCCATCCACCGTGGGCATGGGCACCACATCAATTTTACCTTGAACCAGATTTTCCGGATTCTCACAGTCAGCCGCTGTCCAGCTTCCGCTATAATACATAGGAACCTTCCCCATGAAAAATTCCATCTGGGCTTCATCCGCGCTCAGCGCCATTACCCCTTCCGAAAAGGCCCCTGCATCCACCAGTTCCATCATAAGCTGTGCACTCTTCACAATGGCATCCGTATTCAGGCTTTCTCCGCCTACCAACGCTTTGTTACAGTAATCCGCTCCCCCTGTCCTCACTGCCAATGCATTCTGGTACATGCCAATATGCCATCCGTCCTTGCCGCCCATGGCCATGGGAGTGATTCCGCTGTCATGGAACACTTTCACGCAGTTTAACAATTCATCCCAAGTGGTGGGATAGCTAAGATTTGCCTGCTCAAACAATTCCCTGTTGCAATACAGCACGCCGGCCCATTTCTTAATCGGCAATCCGTATATTTCATCCCCATAAGTAAAATATTCCAATACGCCGCTCTGCATACGGTCATAGGTTTTGTCCGCCTCCAGATAACTGCTTAAAGGAAGCGCTGCCCCTGCATCTACGATCGACTGGGAATAGCCCCCGCCATAGGACAAAAATACATCGCCCTGGGAATTGTTGGCTACCGCAACTTTTAATTTGCGTAACTGATATTCCTCAATCTGTGCGTTCTCCTGCACAATTTTGATATTAGGATGCTCTTTTTCGTAGATTTCAATAAAATCATCAATTACATCCTGGCTTACCGTACTCCCAAATGAGTGCCAGAGGGTCAATGTTATCGTTTCCTCCTCTTTCTTCCCGCAGCCGGCCACCGTCAATACTGCCATTACAATTGCCATTAATAATGCTGTTTTTTTCTTCATCATACTTTTCCTCCATTCCAGTTCCGCAAGCACCTATTTTATGGGTTTTTCATATTGGTTTAATACTTTTCCTATGTATTTGAATCCGTCGATATCATAGCCCCGCTGCGCTGCCATCCGCGCCGCCAATAGCTGGAAGGGAAGCGTGGCACATATATGGCTAAGCGCTTCATCCCCTTCCCAGATATATGGGAAATTCCGGTAGCCTTTTATCCGGTTTTCCTGGCAGTTCGTGACCAGCACCACATCCCCATGGCACACCTTTGTGAGAAAATCGGCATGCATCAAAAGGGTATCGATTTTTTCTTTCCCATATCCGATTAGCACAATGGGAATTCCCTCTTCAACAACTTCCACCGGCCCGTGGCGGAACTCCGCCAGGGAAAGCCCTTCCGCATGGAGCCATACTTTTTCTTTCAGCATCAGGCTGGCCTGGAGGGCTGTGGGCGCGTGGGCATCCAAACCAGTCAGGTAAATGGCCTTCCTGTCAGAAAGGAAATCCGCCAGTTCCTGTTTGTACCCCTCTGAGGCCTGCAAAGTCGCTTCCATCGCCTCCGGCAGCTTCTCCAACTGTCTCATCGCCCCTTCATGGCCGATGGCCGCCATCATATAAAGCGCCATCACCGATGCTGTCTGTGTCTTTGTAGCTGTTCCCAATTCTTCTCCGGCCATAAGGGGCAGGCAGCAGCGGGCATTTTTTCCAAGAAATGAATCTTCATTATTGGTAATCCCCCAGAATGGGATTCCCTTCTCCAGAAGCCCATTTACAATGACCTTTGTTTCATAGCTTTCCCCGGATTGGGAGACCACTGCTGCCATGCTTCCTCTGCCTAATATTTCTTTATAATATTCCGCTTCAAATGCAGCTACCGCCGCCCCGTGGACGCCCCTATACTTTAAAAATGCAAATTTAGCCTGCATGCAGGCGCTCAATGATGCCCCCGTTCCGAACAGGAAAATATCCTTTCCTTCCGCCGGCCTTTGTTCCAGCCGTAAAGGCAGCTCATTCCATAACTTACGGATTACATCCGGCTGTTCATGAATTTCTTCCCATAGCCTTGCCATTTCTCCATCCATACCTCCTGCTTTTCTCAAAATAGCATCTTTATCCCCATTTCTGCATTGCTGTTGCTCTTATCCCTTCCCCGCTTCTCCATCTGTTCTCAAATTACTTTTGTATGCGCTATACTCTCTTTAACCGAAAGCTGCTGCTGTATTTTTCCAGATTCCGGAATACGATTCCGCTTTCCTTCCCGGATTGCTCAACGGCCATCAAATATGCCCCTACAATAGGTTCATATACTGCATCTACGATTTTAGCCAAAGGTGCTTCCCTTTTCAGTTCATCTTCCACCCCCTGCCGCAGTTCCGGCTCCTTGCATTTAAAAATACTGCCCGAAAGCACTACCTCCGCCTCATAGCCTAGCATATCCATTCTTTTCATGGCTGCGATGACATACCTTCCAAACTGCTTCCCGAACCTATACCATATGTTCTTTGATACCTTATCTCCCATATGGGCGGCTTCCTCCAAAACGATGGGCAGGGAAAGATAATCCTCCAGGCTGATTTTTTCCGTTACTTTCTTAAAAAGCAGTCCATCCACATCTTTGCAGTCAAATTTTTTGAGCAGCATTTCCGTCAGCATCGTTTTTTCTTCCATTCCTACATAGGAATCCGTCACTGCCTTAATACATGCCTTTCCCAGGGCCGAGCCGCCCTGATATTCCTCTTCGATGTAAAACCCGTATACAAACTCCTTCCCATCCCTGTTCCTTGCCGCACAGTTTAGGCCGGAGCCGGCACACAGCACAGCCCCATATGGACGGCTGCTCCCGGCACGCATGGCAATGATACAATCATTTACCACAGCAATATTGCGAATATGCGTCAGCTGTTCCAGTTCTTCCCTCAAAAGTTCTTCCTCGAACTCCCAGTCCATGCCCGTCATCCCGGCGGCCAGCGTATCGATTTCTGTCAGTTCCAGCCCCGCCTGTTGCAGCGCTTCGTTTACCGCCTCCTTCACTGCTTTCATAGCATATTTCATTCCTGTATTGGAATGGCAAGCCCCATAGCTTTTTCCAAAACCCAGCACATTGCCTCCGTCATCCCCCACGATGGCATAAGTTTTACTGGAGCCTTGGTCAATTCCCATCACATATTTCACATTACACCACCTTCCTTCATTCGCTCAAAATGCTTCTCTTATAAGGTGAAAAACTGGGGCAGATATTCCTTATTGGCCTCCAAAAGTTCAGGTACCAGCTTTTCTACCAAATCATATTGCCTTACTAACGGATGTGCCAGAAGCGCCAGCTTCATTTTGCGCACATCGCCCTCCACCGCCGCTTCTACGGCCAGCTGTTCATAATTTTTCACCGCTGCGATGATTCCCCAGCACATTTCGGGAACCTTTGATACATGAAGCGATGCCATGCCCCTACGGTTTACCAAACAGCTGATTTCCACTACCGCATCATCCGGAAGGAAAGGAATTGCCCCCCGGTTCGGCACATTTACCACCATTTCCTTGTCCGCATTATTATGTACTGCGTGCACAAAGTTCATGGCAACCTCCGAGTAACCGCCTCCGCCTCTTTTGGCCAATACTTCCGGCTTGGTTACCTGTTCCGGATTCCCATAGGCGTCATAAATTTCTTTTTCCAGTTCCATTACCTCTTCGCCGCGGGTATAGCCGCAGTCCGCAATTTTCTGTATTTTTTCATCGGTCTGGTAGTACCATTGCAGATATGGGCTGGGAAGGACTCCCAACAACTTTATCAAATCCAGGTTCACGCTGTCATTTTCCCTGGCAATGGCTTCAAACTCCTCATCCGTCACTGCCCTTCCGTCTATGGTAATATTGCTCATAAAATTCAGGTGGTTTAATCCGGCAAAATCGTACTGGACCCTGTCATAGGCAATCCCCAGCGCATCCTTGGCCCACATCTTAGGGAAAATTCCCCCTGAGCAGAAGCCGGCAATCCGTGCCTTGGAATATTTGGTCACCGCTTCCGTTACCAGCCCGGTAGGGTTGGTATAATTGATAATCCATCCTTCCGGCGCCAACTCTTCCATCCTGCGAGCCAGATTCAGAACTACCGGTATGGTACGGAACGCTTTCATCATCCCTCCCGCCCCGGTTGTCTCCTGCCCCACCAGGCCGTATTTTAACGGAATTTTCTCATCCTTTACCCTCTGCTTGTTGCCCCCTACACGGATTTGGGTGTCCACAAAGTCCGCCCCGTATAACGCCTTATCCAAATCTGTTGTGGAAGAAATCTCCGCCTCCAGCCCCAAATGGGAAGCATAACGTTTGCAAAAACCTTCCATAATCCCAAGGCGCTTCTCGTCGATGTCATAAAGTACAATCTCCTTCGCCCAAAGGCTTTCCCTTCTGTTTGCCAGTTCCTCCAGCAGTTCCGGTGTGTAGGAGCTTCCTGCCCCTACGATTGACAGTTTAAATTTTTCCATTTCTTCCTCCATTTCTTCGCTGCCCTTCAGCGCATTCCAAATTTATGGGTGCAGCGCAGACACAAACTTGCCGAATTCTTTCCTGCTCTTCGAAGAAGAGGGGATACCACCCCAGCGAAAGGCCGATGCCCTGCTGCTTGCAGTGCTGAAAGTTTGATGCACCGTGCTTTCAGTGTGGTTATTAACTGTACCAATGCGTTTGTGTATCGCTCCACATTTTCTTTTTATGTAAGGACCGGCGGCTAAGCGCCGATCCTAAAAGGCCATCTGTTTATGTAGTTTCTCCGATGACGAGTTCCGGATAATAAATAATCCTCTTTTTCTTCTGCGGGCTATCTTTAATATCATCCAGCAGCAGCCTCGCTGCATTCGCCCCCATCTCAAACATGGGCTGTGCCAATGTAGTAAGGCGTCTGGGCTTCCTGTCCGGCAGCATAATCAAATCATTGTCGAATCCGGCTACTTTTATATCCTCCGGTATCCGGATTCCTTTTTCTTCCAATGCGATCATCCCTCCGGCCGCCGTGGCATCGGAGCCAAAGTAAACCGCATCCGGGAGTTCGCCCATCCCTTCTTCCAGCGCTTTCCTCATGGCCCGGCAGCCGCCTTCCACCGTGAAGTCCGCCTGGATAATCATCTCTTCCCTGCATTCCATGCCATGCTTTCTTAGCGCCGCCCGGTATCCTTCCATTCTGTCGATAGCCGCTTTTACCGCCAGGTCACCGGTCACATGATAAATATTCTTACAGCCCTGTTTGATCAGATATTCTATCATCACCTCCGAGCCATACCGGTTGTCCACGCAAATATTATTAATGTTCAGCCCATCCACGTCATTTTCCACAATTACCATGGGCATCTGGGAATGTTCCAGTTCCTCAATCAATTTGTGGTCCCTTACATTGGAGCCGTACATAATAAATCCGTCCGTACGCCCTTGGGAAAAAAAGTCCACATATTTCTTCTTCGCTTCCACATTATCCCTGGCGCTGCAAAAAAGTACCTCATAGGACGATTTTTCGATTTCCTGCTCAATCCCTTTGATAAAATCAAAGTAATATGCCTGACAAAGGCTATCCATAATAACACCGATAATATTTGTTTTCTGCAGGACTAAGGAACGGGCAATCGCATTGGGCCTATAATTTAATTCGTTCATGGCATCCAGAATCTTCTTCCGGGATTTCTCGCTTACTCCCTTTTGGTCATTAATTACCCTGGAAACCAATGTCTTTGATACCCCTGCAAGTTTTGCTACATCATATATGCTTGCCATATTCCCCTCATTTCTGCTCTGTTTTAGCTTCTTCATTTGTGTATCGGTTTACAATAAAATATATCATTGAACTCGTTATTCGTCAATGATATATTTTCCTAGTTTTAATATATAATTTTTATATATATTGAACAATTATATGTTCTTTTATGTGGTATATATACCCATTGGGTTCATGAATATTTTTTCTTATGTGTATCGGTACATTTTTATTTCTGTAGGAATCACCAAGTTGCCGCACCTGTGCGGATATTTGGAAACTGCCTGGAGGGGCAATCCCCTGTTGCTTGCAGCGCTGGAGATTTGATGCCCCGTTGCTTGCAGCGGGGTTGTTGACTATATTCACAAAAATAATGTGCCAATGCCGAACGCTGCATGCTCTAACATGTGCCTAGAAATTTCCTTCTGCCAGATATTTATCACACTTTCAGCCATGCCCTAATACAGCATTTCCAGCTTCTCGAAATAATCCGCAAAGGTCTTGGAGACACAATCCGGGTCGGCAATTGTAATCCCCTCGCTTCTAAGGCCTGCCAACGAAAACGCCATTGCCATCCTGTGATCATTATAGGTATTCACCACACTCGGTTTGGGCTGCCCCGGATATATGGTGATGTCTCCGCCGCATACTTCACACCCGATTCCCATTCTTTTCAGTTCTGTTTCTATGGCCAGCATCCGGTCGGATTCCTGATGCCTGATATGCCCTACATTTTTTATTACCGTCTTGCTCTTAGCATATATGGCAACTACAGCCATGGTCATGGTCTGGTCGGAAAAATCGTTCATATCCACTTCGATCCCATCGTATTCCCCATTTTGGGGGCCGATGATTTCTATTCCTGACGGCGTATCCACTATTTTAGCGCCCAGACGTTCCATCACTTCCAGGAATTTGATATCCCCCTGGATGGAATT
Source organism: Lachnospiraceae bacterium (assembly GCA_011958945.1). Classification (GTDB taxonomy): domain Bacteria; phylum Bacillota; class Clostridia; order Lachnospirales; family Lachnospiraceae; genus Kineothrix. Next base: position 7,020 of record BLLT01000100.1, read on the forward strand.
CCTAAAAACATTTTCGATACGGATATCTCCTCCTGTTATCACCGCTGCGGCCACAAAATAGCAGGCGGAGGAAACATCTGATTCTATCAGGTAGCTGCGGCCTTTATATTTTTGGCCGGCTTTGATGAGGTATTTATTTTCTTCCTCTGTGACTGGGATTCCGAAATCCTTCATCATTTTGGTTGTGATATCAATATAAGATTTGGCTGTCCTTTCACCAACGATATGGATTGTAATATCATTTCGGTAATTGGGGGCGCATAAGAGCACGGCGCTGACGAACTGGCTGCTGAGAGAACCGTCTATTGTCACTTCTGCCCCGTTATCGCTGCAGCCCTGAATCCAATAGGGCAGGCGGTCCTCTTCCTTTTCGAAGGTGAGGCGTGCTCCCAGGGATTCCATCGTATGGAGGAGTTCCTTCATCGGCCGTCTGCACATTTGTTCCGATGCGTCTATGAAGAAGCGGCCATCCATCGTGCCCAGGTATGCGGTGAGGAAGCGGGCCGCCGTTCCTGCACTATTGACATATATGCGGGCTCCGTCTGCGATTGCCCCGGGGGTGAGGGATATCCGTTTTTGTTCTTCTTTTACTTCTACATGTGTCCCCAGGGATTTCAGGCATTGGATGAAAGCGATGGTATCATCGCTGAATAATACGTTATCCAACACAGTTTCTCCCTTTGCCATAGCCCCCAGGAGCAAGGCACGGTTGGTTATGCTTTTCGAACCTGGAATGATTACAGTTCCCGTCAGGGGGGCTTTTGTTTGTTTTATAGGATGTACTTTTTTTTCGGTTTGTATTATTTTTTTAGGTTGCATCGTTTTTCTCCGTTTGCGTTGAATTTTTGAGGCCCTAAGCCAGTTTTCTGATTCTTGATCCAGTTTTTTATTCCTGTTCGATTATAGCATATCCTCCATCAAAGGTCATTATAAATTGACACTGTTCTTTATATCCTGTAATATGTAACTATGAAATTGGGAAGAATTAATATGGCATCTATGGCAAAGTGAGGAATTTTCTAAAATTATGGCAAAGCATATACAAGAATTCACAATTCATGATTACAAGGGTATACATGAATTGAAATTTAACTCTTTAAACAGCATTAATATTTTGACTGGCGACAATAATTGCGGGAAGACCAGCGTTTTGGAATTGTTGTATACAATAGATAATCCACAAAATACAGGGGCTTGGATTTTATGCTCCAGAATGAGTAATGTGAGAACCAGAAATCGGCTGTTTTTTAATGGTTTTTTTAATATGTTTCCTATCGACAGAGATGATAAATGTATATCCTATACTTATGTGAATATGCAGAATGAGCCGACTACCGTCACTTTAAAAGCGGCAATAGAGGAAACCCAGATTCCAGAAAAGGAAATGTTTCGAATCAACGGGCTGATGAGAACTGGAACTGTAAAAAAAGAAGAAGAATTTCTGCCTTTAGAAGTAAAGAAACTTGTTTTGTGCATACTAATTACGTCTCTCCTGTAGAGCATGCCACTAATGTACTTTACCTGAATGAAATTTTGTCCAACCCAGAATTATATGAACAACTGCTGTCCATACTTAAAGAATTTGACAATAACATCATCAACATCAGCGCCCTAAAAAGTGAAAGCAGCCCTTACTCTCCAGAATATATGATTTTGACCAAAAATCATCAGAATGCCCTCCCATTAAACGCATACGGCGATGGGATGAAGAAGGCATTGCTTCTGTTAAGCGCCATTGTAAAATCCCGGGGTGGTATTCTTCTATTGGACGAATTTGAAACTGCCATCCACACTTCCGCCATGGATTCTGTTTTTTCATGGCTGTTAAACAGTGCCTTGAAACTGGATGTACAGGTTTTTTTGACTTCCCACAGCAAAGAGGCTATTGAAAAGGTCCTGAAATCAAATCCTACATTGCAGCCTCACATTAATTTATATACTTTATATGACTATGAAGGAACAAATTATATTCGAATGATGACCTGTCAGGAGGCAATTCATGCGCAGGAAAATTTGGGATTGGAGTTTAGGTGACGCTATATAACAAAAGCAAAATTCGATACCTATTTTTCTATCAGGACTCCGGCAGAGCAGTTTTCCCAAAGGCAGGATATATTAAAAAATGTCAAATGGGAAGAGTATACCAAACTCCAAACCTGCTTCCAACAATTAGGAAGTTTATAGGGCCTGTTCCCCAACAGACCCTATAGGCACACCCCCGCCCACCCTAAATCTCCACCGTCTTCGTACCAATCTTCTCCCTGAACCTCACATCATGTTCCACAATAAGCATGGTGGGGTGATATTCCGTCAACAGTTTTTCTATCTGCATTCTGGAAAATATATCAATATAATTTAGCGGTTCATCCCATAGGTAGAGATGGGCTGGGGTGAGCAGGCTGGCTGCTATGAGCACTTTCTTTTTCTGGCCTTCCGAAAAGTCTTCCATATTTTTTCCGAATTGCACCCTTTCCATGTCCAGCTGCCGCAAAATGGAGCAGAACAGGCTCTCATCCAAATTCCTTTTCCTGCAAAAATCCTTAATGCCGCCTTTCAAAAAGGAGGTATCCTGATTAATATAAGAAATGGTCAGCCCCGATGCCATCTGCAGCGTTCCGTCCTCCGTTAGGTTTTCCTGGGTCTTTTCCATTCCGTTTTTTTGTAGAATCGCCCGAAACAGACTGGATTTCCCGCATCCATTTGCCCCTGCCAGGAATACCCTTTCCCCCTGCCGGAGGGTAAAGTTCAGGTCTTGGAAAAGCGGCTGATCCATTCCCTGATATCTCAGCCCATAGTGGTTCACATAAAGCAGCGTTTCCTTAAAATGGGCAAGCGGCATTATTTTCAAGTCTACAGGGTTTTCCACATCCTGAAGCAGCCCTTCCTTTTCTTCTATCTCCCGTTCTATCCGCTTTTCCATCTGCTTTACCCGGCTTTGCATTTTTCTGGTTTTCTCGCCGATATAGGCCCTGTTAGCCCGTCCTGGCTCTTTCACAGGGTCATAGCCAATTTTCGTACTTTCATTTTTATCCGCCCATTGCCTGGAACGGCCAGTTGCTTCTTTTAGTTTGGCAATTTCCTTCCTATGCCTTTCATTTTCCATGCGGACAAAAGAATCTTTCCTGTTTCTGTTTTCCCACCAGCTGGAAAAGTTTCCGCTCTGCACCTCAATCGTCTGCCGGTTCAGCGCCAAAATATGGTCCACACAGGCATCCAGAAAATCCCTGTCATGGGAAACCAAGATAAAGCCCTTCTTTCCAGCCAAGTATTCCTTAACCGTCTCCCTGGATTCCTGGTCCAGATGATTCGTAGGCTCATCAATGAGCAGAAAGTCATTTTCCCCGGAAAACAATACCGCTAACAGCACCTTCGTCCTCTCCCCGAAGCTTAAGGTCCGAAACGGGCGGTATAGGGTTTCCCCGTCCAGCCCCAGTTTATCCAGTTCACATAGAACCCTCCACTGCTCAACCCCCGCTTTCAGTTCTTCCATAAACTCTATAGCCGGGCTGCCCATCTTCTCCTCCCCTATCCGGTAGGGGAAATAATCAAATACCGTATCCGTACTGATAGACCCCGAATATTCATGTTTTCCCAACAGCAAATTTAAAAAAGAGGTTTTCCCTTTCCCGTTTCTTCCTACAAACCCCAGTTTCCAGTCCGTATCAATGGAAAAAGATACATTTTCAAAAATATTGTCAAAGCTTCCTTCATAGTAAAAAGTCAGATTATTTACGCTTATTTGTGACATTTACATTCCTCCTCCCGCGAATACTCTATCACTTCCTCCGTGTATTTCCGCTCCATGGCATGGCGCTTTTTCCTGTTCTCCACCGTATCAAAAATGATGGAAAAATCGTAGTCCTCCGGATATAATTCCGCAGCCGCCACATGCAGCCTTACCCTTTTATGGTTAATCCATATCTTTTTTCCCGGCAGCTGTACCTGCAGTACCCCTTTTTCGTTTACTGTTTTGCATACAATCCCAGTTTTTTTATCCGGCAGCACCATCACGCTGTCCCCAAGGGCATATTTATCCAAGAGCGCCGATACGTCTTTTTCCTTTTTTGCCCTTTTGATTTTTCTGCCCCCTTTGGGGAGCGCCTCGCCTGCCTTTTCTCCAAACTTGTAATCCTGTACGGCCTCTTCCCCATAAGCCCTGCGTACCGCCGTCCGAATCATTTCCTCCGGCATTCCCAGGCGGCCCGCGATGTAAAATGCGCAGCTTTCCCCGGCTTCCCCTATAATCATCTGATAAGTAGGCCGCAGCGTCTCCCTATCAAAAGCCATCCGGGCATTCACCACATGCTCCGCTTCTTTTGCGTACTCTTTTACTTCCGGATAATGGGTGGTGACCAAGAACAGGCATCCGCTTTTCTTTAGTTCCTCCAAAATGGCCACTGCGATCCCCATGCCTTCCACCGGGTCTGTTCCTGATCCCAGTTCGTCCAATACTACCAGGCTTTCCCCATTTGCCTCCTGCAAAACCTCCAACACATTTTTAATATGAGCTGAAAAAGTGGACAGATTCTCCGTCAGGTTCTGGCCATCCCCGATATCGCAAAGATAAGCGCTGTTCATACAAATATCCGCCTCTTCACACGTTACATGCAGTCCGCACTGGGCCATCAGGCAGTTTAGCATAACTGTTTTCAGGGCCACCGTTTTTCCTCCTGTGTTCGGCCCCGTCACTACGATACCATGCACATCTCCCCCGATTTCAAACTGCAAGGGAACATTCTCCCCCCTCTCCATCAAAGGATGCCTTGCGCTTTTCAGTACGATTCTCCGATCCAGATTAATGGAAGGTTCTGCCCCATCCAAATCGGCGCTCAGCTTTCCTTTGGAAAAAATAAAATCCAGTTTTTCTATAGTCGCCATATTCTCTTCCAGTATATCGCCTCCTTCCGCCACCATGGCCGTCAGCGTATATAAGATTCTGTATACCTCATTTTCCTCGCTTATTTTAAGGAGCTGCATCTCCTCATAATATCTGGAAACCTCTGACGGCTCCATAAACAGCGTATTGCCCGTCGCCGACTTGTCAATGACCGTTCCCTGTACTTTCAGCTTATACTCCTTTTTTACCGGAATGCATAGCCTTCCATTCCTGAAGGTATAATAGTTGTCCGCCATACATTCTTTGTGGGAACGCATCGTTTGTTCCGCTTTTTGCTTCATCTGATCTTCGCACCTGGATACCTGTTTTCTGATTTCCCCTAATTCCTTAGAGGCATAGTCATCCACCGCCCCGCCGCGTATCTGCCGGTAAATTTCTCCTCTCAAATCCTCCAGCCCGTCTAAATTTTCTGCATAATATGCCACAGGATTTTCGTACATTTTCCCCCGTTCCAGATAATCTTGCAGCCGCTTTACCGCCACCAGCATCTTTTCCACCCGTTCCAATTGATACGGGGTAAGGCAATCCCCCTTCCTGGCAATCGACACAATCCCTTTGAGTTCTTCCAGTCCAGGCAGCGGCGGAGTTCCCAGTTTATCTATCATGCTTCTACCATCGGTGGTATCCCGCATTTGTTTCCTCAATTCGTTTTCAGACAAATAAAAAGACTGATTTTCCACCTTTTCTTTCGCCCCGTCCGTTACACACAGCCGCGCCCACATTTCCTTTATTTTGTCAAATTCTATCTGTTTTTCCATATCTTCCTCCATTTCTGCTCAGCTTTTATGGCCCGGCACTGCCAGGATCTTCCGAAAATTGCGTTACACTTTTTTGTCCATACAAAAACCATGGCTGCCTTACATAGCTAAACCATGGTTTTTTAAAACTGCTTATTTTCTGTCATTTCCGGAATATGGCACAAATCAAAGGGTGAATTTTTGTATGCACTGTTACGATTCTTGGACCAGCTTATCGATATACTTGCATCAGGTGACGTACTTTTTTCTATATGGAAAAATGTCGGCACTTTGTCCATCAAGCAGGGAAGAGTTTCTCCCTACTCGTGCGCCGGGCGCAATTTCATTTGGACGCCCGTGTGCAATCGAGTAGGGGAGGTTTTTCCCCTACTCGCCGCGCGGCCCGTGCGCCGCTTTAGCGGCAAACTTCCATTGCACGCGCCTGTGCATAAAAAAGCACAGCCATACAGCTGTGCTCATATCACTTCCGGTAATATATACAGAACCACAATATTAAGCAAATGTAAGGCGAAATGCTAACAGATACCTGCTGTCAGCATACGGGCAGATTCCAACATACAGTAGATGTTTACCGCCCTGCAATATTTATTTTGCAATTCTCTCCGTTACATTTACATTAATCATGTGTTTTCCTCATTTCTGCACGGCTTTTATGCCTGGCATTGTTAGAGCCTTACGCATAGCAAGTTTGTGGATGCCGTGCGGCCACAAACTCGAAATTGAAAATTTTAATTTTCAATCTTGTTCCTTTTGATGCTTATCTCAATTTATTTTAACCGGGAATTTCCTTTTTGTCAACCGCAAATTTTGCTTTGTCACGGAACTCGTAACAGTTCAGCCCAGGACTTTGCACTTGCTGCAAAATCATTTTGTCGTCCTGTGCGGCGGGTGCGCGTTCCCTAACTC
>BLLT01000101.1 GCA_011958945.1 Lachnospiraceae bacterium
CCCCATTTCTGCGCAGCTTTTTGCGCCTGATTTCCTGTCCATTTTATGGCTTCGAATAAATACACCCGCAATAATTCTGCCTGTAAAGTTCAAACTGCTTCGACAAATCGATAGAACGCTTATATCCTTCCTTTTTCTTAAAATCCGAAGGGAGAAAGAAAATGCCATATTTTTCTCCCAGTTCTTCGCCAATCTCATTCAGTTTATGGGCATTTTTGAGCGGACTTATGGTCAAAGTGGTGGTAAAGCAGTCAAATCCCCGCTCCGCCGCCAGCCTGGCTGTTTTTTCCAGCCGCAGCCTGTAGCATTTGAAGCAGCGTTCCCCGCCTTCCGGACATTTTTCAAGTCCTTTTACCGATGCAAAAAAGCAGTCCGGTTCATAATCCCCTTCTATCACTTCAATCCGCTTCGCATTGGAAGTAGAATGCATGCCTTTAAAATCCGCTTCCTCCACCTGGCGGTTGTACTCCTCAATCAGCCGTTTCTGTTCTTCCACCCGTTTCCTATACTCTTCATCCCCGGTGATGTTTGGGTTATAATAAAAAACCGTTATTTGGAAGTATTCCCTCAAATATTCCAGCACATAGCTGCTGCATGGCGCACAGCAGCTGTGGAGCAGCAGCTTTCTGCCCGGCGATTCCCCGGGTTTCCCATTCCCATCCTGCTCCGCTTCCCCCGCCTCATCCATTTCCTTCCACCTGGCAATTATTTTATCCAGTTCCTTGGCATAATTCCTATTTCTATCCATTCCCTTTCCCCATTCCGCAGACAGCTTCGCACCTATTCTCATCCCTATGGCGTTTTACTCCAAAGCGCATTTACTGCAAACACTCTCTGGCCAACAGGCAAATAGGCAGGTTTCCCCTGCTACATCGATGCAATATCCACCAGCGTCAGCTTCTCTTCTTCCCCGATATGCTCCAGGCTGGTGACCAATGCCCTCGCCGTATCCAAAGAGGTAAGGCAGTTGACCCCTGTCTCTATAGCGGTCCGGCGGATTAGGAAGCCATCCCTGGACTTATCCCTCCCCTGCGTAGGGGTATCGATGACCAAATCAATTTCATGCCCCAAAATCAAATCCATCACCGTAGGGGATTCCTGCTGTATTTTATTGACCTTACGCGCTTTGATTCCCGCTTCTTTCAAAGCATTTGCTGTGCTTCGGGTTGCATAAATTTTGTATCCTAAGGCCTCGAACCGCCTGCCAATTTCGATCGCTTCCCCTTTATCCGCATCCTTTACGGTAATTATCATCCGGCGGAATTTTGGCAGATGTACGCCGGCGCCCAGGAAAGCCTTGTAAAGGGCTTCATGGAATGTCCTGGAAATCCCAAGGCATTCCCCTGTGGACTTCATTTCCGGCCCCAGGCTGATTTCCGCCCCACGGATTTTTTCAAAAGAAAACACAGGCATCTTAATGGCCACATATTCCGCTTCCTTTTGCAGCCCCGGCTCATAGCCCAGTTCTTTAATCGTTTTGCCTATTATCACTTCTGCAGCCAAATCCACAATAGGGATTCCCGTCACCTTGCTGATATAAGGCACCGTACGGGAAGAACGGGGATTTACCTCGATGACATAAACTTCCTCCCCCACCGCAATAAACTGGATATTTATTAACCCAATCACATGCAGGGCTTTGGCCAGCCGCCTCGTATATTCCGCAATGGTTGCCTTCACCTTTTCGCTGATGCTCTGGGCCGGATATACGGATATACTATCGCCGGAATGCACCCCTGCCCGCTCAATATGCTCCATAATACCTGGGATTAAAATATCCGTGCCATCGCAGACCGCATCCACTTCGATTTCTTTCCCCTGCAAATATTTATCCACCAGAATGGGATGATCCTGGGCAATCCGATTAATGATTTCCATAAATTCTTCCACTTCCTCATCAGAAATGGCAATCTGCATACCCTGGCCGCCAAGGACATAAGAGGGGCGCACTAATACCGGATACCCCAGCCTGCCAGCCACCTTCTTTGCCTCTTCGGCCGTATAGACGGTTCCCCCGGAGGGTCTGGGAATCCTGCATTCCTCCAAAATGGCATCGAACAGTTCCCTATCCTCCGCCGCATCCACGTTTTCCGCGCTGGTTCCCAGAATGGGAACACCCATTTTCATCAGGCTCTCCGTCAGTTTAATGGCTGTCTGTCCGCCAAACTGTACCACCGCACCGTCCGGTTTTTCTATATTGACAATATTCTCCACATCCTCCGGAGTCAACGGCTCAAAATAAAGTTTATCCGCAATATCAAAATCCGTACTCACCGTTTCCGGATTATTGTTCACAATAACCGTTTCATACCCTGCCCTGGCAAATGCCCAGGTGGCATGCACACAGCAGTAATCGAATTCTATCCCCTGCCCGATTCGGATAGGGCCGGAGCCCAGAACCAGCACTTTCTTTGCCGGATGGGTCTGTACCGCCTCATTTTCACTTCCAAAACAAGAGTAATAATAAGGGGTTTCGGCCTGGAATTCCGCCGCACAGGTATCCACCATCTTAAAGGCCGCCGTAATATTGTTCTCATAGCGCATTTTTTTCACCGATTCTTCCGGCATCCCTGCCAGCCTGGCTATAACATTGTCCGGGAATTCCAGGCGCTTTGCTTCTTTTAACAGTTCTATGGTAAGCATTTCTTCCTTTAACGCCTTTTCCATCTCCACAAGAACCGCTATTTTGTCAATGAACCAATGGTCTATCATAGTCGCCTCATGAATGGTGTCATAGTCAACCCCTTTTCTCAGTGCTTCTGCGATGACATAAATCCTCTGGTCATCCACCCGCTTCATCCGCTCCAACAGTTCCTCCGCCGAAAGGGAAGAAAAATCATAACTAAGCAGACAGTCCACATGCTGCTCTAAGGAGCGGATTGCCTTCATTAATGCCCCTTCAAAGCTGGTGCATATGCTCATCACCTCTCCTGTGGCTTTCATCTGGGTGGTCAGCGTCCGTTTGGCCGTTATGAATTTATCGAAAGGCAGTCTGGGTATTTTTACCACGCAGTAGTCCAATGCAGGTTCAAAGCTGGCATAGGTCTTTCCCGTGATGGCGTTTTTGATTTCATCTAAGGTATAGCCCAAGGCAATCTTTGCTGCCACCTTGGCAATGGGATACCCTGTGGCTTTGCTGGCCAGGGCCGAAGAACGGCTCACCCTGGGATTCACCTCTATGACACAATACTCAAAGCTGGTAGGATGTAAGGCAAACTGTACATTACACCCCCCTGTAATCTCCAGTTCATTGATAATATTCAGTGCGGAACTGCGAAGCATCTGGTATTCCTTGTCCATCAGCGTCTGGGAAGGGGCCACTACGATACTGTCGCCGGTATGCACGCCCACCGGGTCAATATTTTCCATATTGCAGACCGTAATACAGTTCCCGGCGCCGTCCCTCATCACTTCATATTCGATTTCTTTCCAGCCGGCGATACACCGCTCCACCAGCACCTGCCCTACGCGGGAAAGCCGCAGCCCGTTTTCCAGTATTTCTTCCAGTTCTGTCTGGTTGTGCGCAATACCGCCGCCCGAACCGCCAAGCGTATAGGCAGGGCGCAATACCACCGGATATCCGATTTCCCCGGCAAATGCCACGCCGTCCTCTACATTTTCCACCACCAGGGAAGCGGCGCAGGGCTCCCCTATTTTTTCCATTGTCTCTTTGAATTCCAGACGGTCTTCCGCCTTTTTAATCGTCCTTGCCGTAGTCCCTAAAAGGGTCACATGATGCCTGGCAAGGAAACCGGATTCATCGAGTTCCATCCCCAGGTTCAGCCCTGCCTGCCCTCCCAGGGTAGGAAGCACACTGTCCGGCTTTTCTTTTTCGATAATCTGCTCTAAGACCTTCACCGTCAAAGGCTCAATATATACTTTATCCGCAATATCCCTGTCCGTCATGATAGTGGCCGGGTTGGAATTCACCAGCACCACTTCGATTCCTTCCTCTTTCAGGGAACGGCAGGCCTGTGTTCCCGCATAGTCAAACTCCGCCGCCTGTCCAATCACAATCGGCCCCGAGCCAATCACAAGCACTTTTTTCACATTTGGATTTTTCGGCATTTTATCCTCGTCCTCCTTCCAGCATCTCCAGGAATTTGTCAAACAAATAACCGGAATCCTGAGGCCCCGGGCAGGCTTCCGGATGGAACTGTACGGTAAAAATATTTTTACCCGTATAGGACAGGCCTTCATTTGTACCGTCATTTACATTGACAAATGCCGGTACTGCAATTTTTGCATCCAGCTTGTCCGTATCCACCACATAGCCATGGTTCTGGGAAGAAATGTACACCCTCCCTGTCTGCAAATCCTTTACCGGATGATTCCCTCCGCGATGGCCGTATTTCATTTTATACGTATCCGCCCCTGTGGCCAGCGCCATCAGCTGATGGCCCAAACAAATAGCAAAAATCGGAATATCCGTAGCATATAGTTTTTTGATTTCTTCTATGATAGCACCGCATTCCTTCGGGTCTCCAGGGCCGTTGCTCAGCATAATGCCGTCCGGGCATGCCTCTATGATTTCCTCCGCTTTGGTAGACGCCGGATATATGGTCACATCACACCCCCGCTTCACCAGGGAATCCGCTATATTATCCTTGGCCCCCAAATCTAAGAGGGCTATTGTCTTTCCAACCCCTGATAACCGGCGTACCATGCTTGGCTTCTTCTCATGAATTCCTGCCTCGTACTCCTCCCTGGAAAATCTTACGCTGCCGGATAGGAATCCGTTTTCCTCCAAGGTCTTAGAACCCTTACGCTCATATTTCTCCCTGCAAGTGACCTTTTCCACCACCTTGCCGGTCACATATTCCTTCAGACGTGGAATGATTTCCTTAAGACAATAGTGCTCATCCGTTGTAATCATACCGTTCATCGTTCCCTTTTCCCTTAGTATCTTTGTCAAAGCCCTGGTATCAATCCCTGAAATCCCCGGCACACCATATTCCTCCAGGAACTGTTCCAGGGTCAAATCCATACGGAAATTGCTTCCCATCCTGGACAACTCCCTGACTATCAGCCCATCCGTCCATGGTTTTTTTGATTCCATATCTTCCCTGCAAATCCCATAATTGCCAATCAGAGGATATGTCATACATACAGCCTGTCCGGCATAGGACGGGTCTGTAAGCACTTCGGGATACCCTGCCATGGAGGTATTAAAAACAATCTCACTGATAATTTCCTTTCTGGCGCCGATATGCACCCCTTCAAAAACAGTGCCGTCTTCCAAAATTAGAAATGCCCGCATTTTCTCTCCATTCCTGCGCCCTCTTTTGGCGCACCTTTTCCCAACAACTTGTTATATAATTGATGACCGTCTTGCGCTTCGGCGCAATTCATTGTATCATACCCCTTAGTACCCTTCAACGATTTTCAGAAAATTACCCAATATGCCGTATCTTCGATAATTACCAACTGCTCCGATGCATCAAAATACTCCCAATCCTTCCCTGCAAAATAAGTTTTGAATACGGTCTCATCCATGGGTACTTTTTCAAATTCCCTTCCCGTCACGATATTCATCAGAGTATTTGTCACTGTTCCTAATGCACGTTCGTTAATCTGGTCCGTTTTATAATAGACATTATCATATGTAAGCCGACAGTTCACATCCTTTTCCACCGCCAGCTTCTCCACCCGTTTCCCTGTTTCTTCCTCATATTCCATAATCTTCTCATAAACCATCATTGCATAGTTCTTATCCAATGTATTGCTTGTCATATGGTTGGAAACAATAATATTACAAAATAGGATATGTATCAACAAATAGCCGCAGCATAAATAGCAGAACGCTTCCTTTCCCCTGCCCGGCATACACCAAAAGGCAATCAGCAGAAGCATGGCCTGTGCGGCATAAAAAGTCCATACAAACCGGGGGTAAGTCTGTGTCTGCATCATCGAAAGAATATATACCATCAGGAAAAGAGCAATCACGAGCAAGAGATAATAGATGACAGGCTTCCATTTCCTTGCCTTCCCCAGACTCCACAGGGTAACCCCCACTGCAATGCACAACACGATCAGGGGCAGCCATACCTTTGGAAGAAGCCCTTTGCTGTTTTGCAGAATATGCCCGAAATCCCGCATGCACAGCTTGGCATTTGCCCACAAGTCTATACGGCCTATTCTCCGCCCTGCCTCATACACCAGCCCCAGCTTTGCCGCCAGGCTTAAACTAAGAATGTTCAACACGCCGGAACCTACTGTAATACATCCGCAAAGTAATTCCTGAAACACTGTTTTTACTTTAATCACACATTCATTTTCTATAAATATCCATACAGAAAGGACGATTAGCGCATAGATAACTGCAGCCTGGTATTCCGCCGTGGAGAGGAAGAAAAACAGAAATGCCAGTATGTATTTCCCTTTCGTAAATGCCCATATTCCTATACTTGCCAGAAAATATGCCATGCCGAATGTCAATGTGAACTCCGCGAACATAAAAGATTCCGCAAACAATACGTTAGAGAACAACAAACCGGTCAGGGCAAACCAAGCTATCTGCTCCTGAATATTTGAAGGTTTCCCGATTTTTTCTTCAAAGCATATCTGCACAATACAGACGGAAAAAGCCAGCAATAACATTTCCACCAATGCCGTTACCCCTGTATGTGTTGTTGTGGACAGCCCAAGCTGATAGAGAACCCAGTCCTGGAAACCCACTAGATAACGCCCATGCGCCATTGCCCATCCTGCTGTCTTATCTGCAAACCACATATGAGTCAGCGTATCACAATTAAAAGACCGTCTCAGCATACCGCCCCACGCCAAAATGAGCACTGCCAAATTGACCAAATACCGGTTAAACAGTGTTTTTAACTTCCCTAAATCCATATCAGTATCCAAACCTTTCCATAAACTGTAAGCCTGCATACCCAAATTTGTTATGCAGGACAACAATTTTTGATTTATCCTTCTTTATAACCATGAAATACCGCTCCTAAGCAGCCGGCTTCCTACCGGCCAGCTTATGAAGCGGCTTTGCTCATCCATTTTATAATTGCTTATCTATAGAAAATAATGGACACCAGATTCAAAAATCTTCATATCCTGTTCCCCATAAATATTCATTGCCACAGATTGCCCGCGGCGTTCCACATGAGCCATTTTCCCAAAGCATCTCCCATCCATGGAAGTAATGCCTTCTATGGCAGCATAAGAACCGTTAATATTCCATTCCTCATCCATGGACACATTTCCGTCCGTATCAGAATACTGGGTAGCTACCTGGCCGTTTGCAAATAATTTGTCAATCCATTCCTTCGGCGCTACAAAACGCCCCTCCCCGTGGGATGCGGGAACCACATAGGTCCTCCCCAGTTCCGCTTCCTGCAGCCAGGGCGACTTGTTGGATACCACTTTTGTATAAACCATTTTGGATATATGGCGGTTAATGGTATTAAATGTCAGGGTAGGGGAATTTTCATCCTGCCCGGCGATTTCCCCGAAAGGTACCAATCCCAGCTTAATCAAAGCCTGGAATCCATTGCAGATTCCCAAAGCCAGGCCATCCCGTTCCAATAACAGCCGCATTACCGCTTCCTTCATCTTTTCATTCCGGAAAGCAGTAGCGAAAAACTTGGCGCTGCCGTCCGGTTCGTCTCCTGCCGAAAAACCGCCGGGGAACATAATAATCTGCGCTTTGTCAATTGCCTTTTCAAAAACCTCCACCGATTCCCTGATATCCTCTGCTGTCCGGTTCTTAAACACCTTAGTAATTACCTTTGCCCCGGCGCGTTCAAATGCCATCGCGCTGTCATACTCACAGTTTGTACCGGGGAACACCGGGATAAATACAGTGGGCCTGGAAACTTTGTTCTTGCACACATAAATTTTATCCGCCCTATACAAAGGAGAATCCACCGCAGCCACGTCCTTGGCCGCCTTGGTGGGGAATACCTTTTCCAGTTTGGAAGTCCACGCCTGCAAAGCCTCCTCCATGGAAATCGTAACCTCTTTGTATACAAATTCCGCTTTTTCTGTCACTTCCCCTATTATCCGGCAGTTTTCGATTTCTTCTAACCGTTCTGTTTTATCTGCTGCCACTTCCGCAAGTATATCGCCCAAACCGTTTTCAAACAATTCCTTTACCGGAAGTTCTTCCAAGAGCACTACACCCATCTTATTGCCAAAAGCCATCTTGCTTAAGGCAGCCACCATGCCCTTGGCATCCACCGCATATGCGGAAACAATCACGCCCTCATCTATCAACGCGGTAATCTGGTTATACAGTGCCAAAACATCTTCATAAATCGGAATATCGTATTCGTCCTTCTCTATCTGGAATCTCACCAGCTTATTTCCCGCTTTCTTCAGTTCCGGCGTCACAATATTCCCCTGTTTGGCCACATCTACGGCAAAAGATACCAGCGTGGGCGGCACATCAATATCATTAAACGTACCCGACATGCTGTCCTTGCCTCCGATAGAAGGCAGCCCATATCCAATCTGCGCATCATATGCCCCCAAAAGAGCCGCAAAAGGCTGGCTCCACCGTTCCGCTTCCGAAGTCATCCGGCGGAAATATTCCTGGAATGTAAAACGGATATTCCTGCAGTCACCGCCGTTTGCCACAATCTTTGCCATGGACTCTGTCACCGCATAGATTGCCCCATGATAAGGGCTCCATGAGGATAAATAAGGGTCAAAGCCATAACTCATCATGGTAACGGTATCCGTCTTCCCTTTTAATACCGGAAGCTTTGCCACCATAGCCTGTGTCTCCGTCAGCTGGTATTTGCCCCCATAAGGCATCAATACCGTAGCCGCACCAATGGAAGAATCGAACATCTCCACCAGGCCTTTTTGGGAACATACATTCAAATCGTTCAGTTCTGCCAGCCAGGCATCCTTGATATCATCCTTTTTCAGCAATTCCTCCACCGCCGGCGTTGCCACCCGGTCAAAATAATTCTCCTCTTTTTCCGGAATATCCACCTTTACGTTAGTTTCCTGATGGGCACCATTGGTATCCAAAAATGCCCGCTTAATATTTACAATCTCTTTTCCCCGCCATTTTAATACAAGCCTGGGGTCCTTTGTCACTTCTGCCACCGGCACCGCTTCCAGGTTTTCCTCCGCCGCATAACCTAAGAACGCATCTGCATCGCCAGGCGAAACCACTACCGCCATCCTCTCCTGGGACTCCGAAATCGCCAGTTCCGTTCCGTCTAACCCCGCATATTTCTTCGGAACCTTATCTAAATCCACTATCAGCCCGTCCGCCAGTTCCCCAATGGCAACAGAAACGCCGCCGGCACCGAAATCATTGCATTTCTTTATCAGCCGGCTCACTTCTTCCCGCCTAAAAAGCCTCTGTATCTTGCGCTCCGTAGGGGCATTCCCCTTCTGTACCTCCGCACCGCAGGTCTCAATGGAACTTTCCGTATGGACTTTGGACGAACCGGTAGCGCCGCCGCAGCCGTCCCTCCCGGTCCTCCCGCCTAACAGGATAATCATATCGCCCGGATCGGAGTTTTCCCGAATGACATTGCTCCTGGGGGCAGCCCCCATCACCGCACCGATCTCCATCCTCTTGGCCACATAATTGGGGTGATAAATTTCTTTCACATATCCCGTAGCCAGCCCGATCTGATTCCCGTAGGAAGAATACCCGCCGGCCGCACCCCTCACCAGCTTTTTCTGTGATAATTTGCCCTTAAGGGTATCCGCTACCGGCACTGTAGGGTCTGCCGCCCCTGTCACGCGCATAGCCTGATACACATATCCCCTCCCGGAAAGAGGGTCCCTTATTGCGCCGCCAAGACAGGTAGCCGCACCGCCAAAAGGCTCTATCTCCGTAGGATGGTTATGTGTCTCATTTTTAAAGAACACCAGCCACTCCTCCGTTACGGGTCCTTCCCCATAATCTATCTCTATAGGCACAATAACAGAACATGCATTAATCTCATCCGATTCTTCCATGTCCTCCAGCTTACCGTCCTTTTTTAATTTACGCATCGCCATCAGGGCCAAATCCATCAGGCAGACAAACTTATCCTTCCTGCCCTGGAACAATTCCTCCCTCGTATCCAGATAGCTTTGATAAGTAGTCTCAATCGGCGACTTATAATACCCCTCACCGAATTCTACATTTTTCAATTCCGTAGAAAAAGTAGTATGACGGCAATGATCCGACCAATATGTATCCAAGACCCGGATTTCCGTCATCGTAGGGTCTCTGTCCTCATCCCCCCTAAAATAATTCTGGATATGGCAAAAATCCTTAAACGTCATTGCCAGCCCCAGCGAATCATACAGTTCTCTTAAATCCTTTTCCGGCATATCCTTAAAGCCATCTATTACAGCCACATCCTCCGGCTCATTAAATTCCGCAGCCAGCGTATCCGGCTTCTCCATCCCCGTTTCCCTGGAATCCACCGGGTTGATGCAATACCCTTTTATCTTATCGAATTCATCATCGGAAATATCCCCTGTTACGAGATAAGTCACCGCCGTCCTGATCATCGGCTGCTCATTCTCTTTCAAAAACTTCACGCACTGCACGGCCGAATCCGCCCTCTGGTCAAACTGCCCTGGCAGGAATTCTACGCTGAACACCCTCCCATCTACAGGCACCTCAATCTCTTCCCTATAAAGGACATCCACCGGCGGCTCTGAAAATACAATCCTACAGGCTGCTTCAAACGTATCCTCCGAAAGGTTCTCCACATCATAACGGATAAACACCCTCACACCCTTCACTCCAGGGATATTCAGGTAACCTAGAATTTCTTCCTTCAGTTCCCTCGCTTTTACAGCAAATGGCTCCTTCTTTTCTACATAAATGCGTTTCACATTTCCCATGATGAATTTATTATCCTCCGTTTTTTATACTGGCAGCTTCTTACACTGCCTTGGCTACTACAGGTTATAATCATAGCATATAACATAACTATTATAACGGATTTCGAATATTTTTCAATGGGAAATGGGAAGATTTTTCTAAACCGGTTAGGATGGTTAGGATAAGGGGGGGGTATTAACGGAGTCCGCGGGGAGACAGGTACATATCTTCGTCGCCCCGCTTTCGCTCCAAAAAAAGCGTAACGGCACTAAGCTCGAAAAAACCTCGCTAAGTGCCGACGTTTTTTAAGGGGCTCCTTAAGATATGTACCTGTCTCTCCGCTGGGGTACTGGCGGCTTAACAACTAAGCGCCTGCCCACCACCCCTTAACCTCTCTCCTGGAAAAACGTAAGCCCGCGTCAGTCATACTATGGGTGTGGGCTGCTCTGTTTTAGAGGGCAGATTTTCTTAACAGAAGCCCCGACACCTAAGGAAAAGCCGCCATGGATGGCGGCTTTAGGAAGCAAGGACACGGATGTCCATGCTTCCGGCCTGGCCGGCGGCCAAAGCCTGACGCTTCTGTTTAGAAAATCCCCTCTAAAACAATGCAGCCCACACCCATAGTATGACTGACGCGGGCGCAGCTTCCCCCACTCCACTACTCATGCAGCCGATGCACCAAATAATAAGCCAAATCCCCCTCCGCAATCAACGATTCCGAATGTGCAAAAAACACAATCCCATCCGTAGGGGCCAATATCGTCTCCTTTATGTTCCCCCTATAAGGGTCAATAATCTCCGCCATAGCATCCCCATACCTTATATCCTGCCCTACCTTGGCCTTCCTGCGGAAAATCCCCCCGCACATAGTATGCACCGCCGTCAAATCCTTTTCCTTTAGCACATGGCTGATAAAACCGCTATGGCTCTCATACCTGATAATCCCCATCCTTGTAAGGAAACGCAAAATAGCCGCCAGCGCCTGTTTTGCGCTTTTTACCGACACCTTTTCATTGCTGTCCGTATAAAGGGAAAAAGCCGCCGTCTGCATGCTTTGCCAGTTATAGTTTAACGATTTCGTATCAATGGGCCTCGCTTTTTTTACCACCACGAAGGGAAGGCCGAATAAATTTGCCAATGATGAATTTTGATAGCCGTTCTCCACCATACGGATATGGGGCACCGATTCCCCTGCCATATGGAAAGCAGTCAACTGTATTCCAAAGCTATAATCCTTGATACGGTTAAAAACTGCGGCGGCTATCTGCTCTGCCGTATCCCCATATACCCTCCCCGGGAACTGGCAGTTGATATCTTCCCCTTCCACACCGAAAAAGTGTGTTCCTATATTCATGGAATAGCTGTTTACCACCGGAATTACCATCACTTCCCTGCCTGAACATATGCAGCCATTGGATTCCAACTCCTTCAACGTCTTAACAAGCTGAGAACAAATATACATCTGCTGCACGCCTTTTCCCCGCATAGGCCCTATAATGCAGGCAGACTGCTCCCCCTTTCCGAAGTGATATCCCTTCACCGACATGTCTTCCCTATACGGTGTGGAAAGTGTATAAATATCCTCCGCGAACATTTACTCCCCCTCCTTTGTCCTTATGTCTGTCAATATCCTGGCCAGCAGCGACCCTTTGCTCACCATAGGATATTCCCTCAATGTAAATACAAGCCCGTCCTTCCTGGCAATGATTTCCCTCTCCACTGTTCCTTCAATAGGTGTAATAATTTCCCCGATTTTATCTCCCTTTTTCACGAAATGATTGTGTTCAATGGACGGAATAAATACCCCGCTGCAATCCGCCCGTATAAATTCCACCTCTCCGTCGGTGGAAAGTACCGGATACTGAATATTTTTCGGCTGCTCTTTCCAGATTCCCAGTTCGTACAGCAGGTTAAAAATGCCTTCCACCACCTGCCTGCCATAGCTGCGGTTTACACGCATACCAAGCCCCATCTCCACCACCAGCGTAGGCACTCCTATGCAATTCATGGAATGTGCCAAAGTAGCTTCATGCACAGTCTCTGTGGCATTGGTCCATACCATATCCACGTTCATATGCCGCGCATAGGAAATCAGCTGTTCGGAAAATTCTTCGCAAAGGCGTACCTGCGGTATTTCTTTTACAAACCGGTTGCTGGCATGGACATCAATGCACAAATCGGCCCCCGCCAGATCCTGGATAATAGCGGCGGCCACCCTTTCAAATACAGCTCCCTTTTCATCTCCTGGGAACATACGGTTCATATCCATATCCAGTTTGGGTATCTTACGGCTTGCCACCGTTATCCCTATTGGGTTTAAAGCCGGGTAAATATCCACTGTTCCATCCAAAAGCCCCGGCCTCTCCTTTATCCTCCTTACTATCTCATAGCAGACATACTGCCCTTCCAGTTCGTCTCCATGAATCCCCGATACAACGGCAACCCTTTTTCCCTTTCCGCAGCCTCCCGTTCCTTCCAGCCGGTTTTTTTTAATCACTAAATTTTCCCCTGTGGATAAACCTATAGAAAATACGGTTTTCACCATAGCCGTTTCCTCCCCCAAAAAGTGTCACCGGCACTTCATGCATAAACCCCGGTTCTTCATCCATGTATATCCATCCGGCAGCAGGCTCTCCCTCAA
>BLLT01000102.1 GCA_011958945.1 Lachnospiraceae bacterium
ATCCTCGAAAATTTGCACAGGAACTTCAAGTACGGAGTACTAGTTTTCCCGATTGTTCAACCGATATAAAACTGCGGTCGCTGTCAGAATGGCGGCACAGATACCTGCCTTCAAATAAGCAGCGTACTCTTTCGGAACTAACCCAACGGCTGCTGCACATAAAATTGCCAGGATAAGTCCCCCCATCCCCCCAAGCATGGAGGAAGCGCTCTGTTTGACGATACGCACCTCGCTTTCCCATTCCATTACAGGGAAATGCAGATTGACTGTTATACCGTATACGCAGGAAAACAGGATAATTACGGCGGGAATCAATGCCAGCCACAGAATTTCCCCGGCATCCGGTTTGAGTGCAAAAATGAGAAGCAGTTCTGACAGCAAATAAAAAGGCAAAAGCAGCAGCAAGTTCATCAATATTTTCCCATCCAAAATATTTTTTGTAGACAGCGGCAGGCTTTTGAGTATCCACCAATGTTTCCCTTCCATGGAAATCGAGGTTGCAGTAGTGGTCATCATACACATCGCCCCTGCTATTACAAATGGAACAATGCCATCAATATCAACAGGCAAGGGCAGAAATTCCTTCAAAGTGTCTGTTCCGGAAAAAAGCAGCGTTCCTGATAAAACGCACCCCATGATTGGCCCAATAATCGTATTGGTCACATAGATGCTGGAAGAAAAGTACCGTCTGAACTCCCGTTTGCACAAAGAACGTAAACGGGAATCTGCTTTGAGTTTTCCCATCCGGTAGTTGTGTTTTGCAAAACTGCTGCACAGGCTTTGGCTAATCTTCCCGAAGGAAAAGACAACGCCTGCCGCAACCGCTGCAAATACTGCCAAGGACAAACAGGCACACAGCACTGCCCCAAAAACGTCCCCTCGGATTATGGCCATACCCAGCCATACCGCCGGCGGATATATTCTTTTTAACAGTATCATAATTGATGCAGACAAGTTTTTCAGCATTTCCGGATCTATATTTCCATCCATTACCGATAACCGTAACGAACCGTACATGATTCCCAATACTGCTAAAATTGATAAAACTGCCGCTATCAGGCTTTTGCGGCGCATACGGGAAGATACCCCGGCAATCAACGTGCCCATTAAAATGGATGCCGCCATAGGGATAAGCGGAATGCCCCATATCCCAAGAAGCCCCGCCAGATAAAATCCTGCATCCGGGCGGATGTTCCATGTATATACCAAAATACCGGGCAGCAACACTGCCAGCATCATCAGAAAATATTCCACGTATATTTTGATCAGGCGGCTGATTGCTACTGCACCCATTGCCAGCGGAAATGCACATAGGATATCGTACCCTTCCTTCCGGAAGATAGCACTCCCCACTTTGAGCATACCGAAAACAAAAATCAGCAAACTGGAAATAGTGATGAGATAAGCGGGAACTGCCTCCTCCAGCCCCAAGTAAATCAATCCATAGGACAGGCCGCCTACATAACCAATCAACATGGCGAGCAATATAGCCCATGCCATCAGCAAACCCACCGTTTTCTGTTTCGATTTTTTATCCTTCGAGAACCGGAGCACGTTCAACCCATACAGGTTGCATAGTTCCAGCTTTGTCAAAATCCTAATTTGCCTCAACATGCTCCACCACCTCCATAAAAATGGATTCCAGGGACTGCCCCTGCTTCACGATTTCTTCCATGTTCCCGGAAGCCACCAGCGTTCCGTCCTTGATGATTGCTACTTTATTGCACAGCTTCTGCGCCACGTCCAGCACATGTGTAGAGAAGAAAATCGCGCCTCCCCCCGCGCAGATAGCACGCATAGTATCCTTTAAAATAACCGCAGCCTTTGGGTCCAGCCCCACAAAGGGTTCATCCAAAATCAAAAGTTTTGGCCGATGCACGAAAGCGGAAAGAAGGGCCAGCTTTTGTTTCATCCCGTGGGAGTAGGTAGATATCAAATCCCCCAGGGAGGCCGTAATTTCAAATGCTTCTCCGTACTCTTTGATTCTTTCCTCCCGCTCCCATGCTCCGATACCAAATATATCAGCAGTAAAGTTCAGATATTGGATACCGGTCAGATACTCATATAAATCCGGATTGTCTGGAATATAAGCGAATAGGCGTTTGCATGCAAGGGGCGTTTTTCGTATATCGTTCCCGTCTATTTGTATCGCTCCCGCATCGAAATCCTGAATGCCTGCCACACATTTTAATGTGGTGGTTTTGCCTGCGCCGTTATGGCCAATGAAGGCATAAATATCTCCTGGCGCTATATGCAGGCTCAGGTCGCTAACCCCCTTATTGCTCCCCTTATAATGTTTGGTTAAATGCTCAATCTTTAACATAATTACCTCCCTATCTTTGAAATTCGTCTCGTTCCCTTATGCTGTCAAAGGCAGGATGTGCCAAGGCTTCCCGCAAGTTCTGCCGGACAAAACTTTTATCCCTGGGGGCCATGCTCCCCAACGGGAAACGGTCAATCCACTCATCCAGCTGGTTGAAGAACTCATCTCCATGAAATTTTATTTGCTCTGTTTCCAATAATCTGTTCACACATTTTTTAAATCTGCTAAGAGACACTAATGCTTCCCCTTCTCTCCCATTCACCGCATAAACGATTGCGGACTGGAAATGAAACTGAGCGGCCACATTCGGATGAAGCGCTTCCAAATGATATAATTCCATGATTCCTGTTATTCGGCGGATAGTTTCCTCACACTGGGCCATGTCATTTTCATTTAGGGAAAGAGTCAGTATTGCATCGCCAATTAAATTCAACAAATCCAGATAATGTTTTGCCTGTACATAACTTCTTGCTTTTTGCGTCTCTCCTGCTAACTGATAAGCCCGCACCAGCAAGGTTCCGTTTTGCCCTGCAAGGCGGCTGGGATTCGCAGAAGGTTCTAACGCCTCAATCGCTTCTGCCGCTTTTCCAAGCTGGATATGTAATCCTGCCCTCAGAACCATAGCATCGCCGCAAACGCCCACATCTCCGCAGTTTTCCAGTATCCGATTACACCATCCCACCCCTTCCTGCAGAAGCGATTTACCCTCTTCCTCCGTTTCCGCCAACATATAGTGATTCCAATACAGTACACTAAGCTGAAGCAAAAACGGATAACAGGCATAATATTTATGGGCCAATGCCCTGGTTTTCTCCAGTGCGGCCGCAAACGGAAGGGTTGCAAAATCTTTGGACAGTTCTGCATATTGACGCCGAATCTGCTCTCTGGAAAGCTGGGCCTCATATCCGATCAGTTCATCTACTGTTACATCAAAGAATGCTGCCAACTGGGGCAAAAGTAATAGGTCCGGTGTATTGACCCCCTTTTCCCACTTGGATACCGATGCCTTGGTCACACCCATAAAATCAGCCAGTTCCTCCTGTGTCAGCTTCTTTTTTCGCCGAAGCCGGATTATGTTATCCGGCAAATTCAGTTTGTTCATAATTGTTGCTCTCCAAAACTTTCAAATTGTGTTGTTTACGGTATTATTATAACAGGAAAGATAGATGCCATTCAATCGACTGTCGCGTTACTCCGATATATAAAATCAACCATTGGGAAACCCGTCCTGACGTTCCTACAAGGTAAAAAGAATTTGTCCTCTTTGAGAATTTTTTTGTTTGGTGGAATGGTACGGCAGTCTGCGTTTTTGCAGTTGCCATAAAAATCAATTTAATTATTATGTTATTAAAAAATTATCCGATATATAAATCAAAGCCCCCGCTGCAGGCAGACACTTGCCTCGTTGCCCGCAGGAATAAAGAATCTTGTATGCACATTAGGAGGAAGCTGCCCATGAATAAAGTAAACTATAAAACAATACCATTTAATGAAAGCCCTAAATTAGTAATGCGGTATTATAAGGCAGAGATGCCGCAAAAGGGCATTATTGTATTCGTGCACGGTGTCTCTCATGGCGCTTGGTGCTGGTCGAAATTTGTAGACTTTTTTACGAAAGTTGGATATGCATGTTTTGTCATAAATTTAAGAGGTCATGGCGAAAACGATATAAAAGATATAAAAGGTGCTAAACTATCTGACTATTTGACAGATGTCGTTCATTGTGTTGAATATATTAAAAATAACTATAATAGCCCGGAAATTAATATTCAGTACTTCAAACCCTTTATTATCGGACACTCTATGGGTGGGGCTATCGTTGAAATGTATATTGACAAATATTCGGATGAAGTAGAAGGCGCAATATTATTTGCACCTGTCACAGCTGGTGGGATGAGTCTTCGCATTTTAACAACTTCATTTTCGATACGAGGTTTTTCTACACTTCCAACAGCATTCTTTGGGAAGAAGATTTTTTTATCCATATCAAATTTCTTTGCCATAAAAAATAAAATATTATATAAATGCACAGTTAGTAAAGCAGATCTTGAGTATAGCAGAAAAGAGTTATGCAAAGAATCAATCAGGGCCATGTTCGGATTATGGGATTTCGAACTAAAAGATGCCCCCAATATACCTGTTTTCGTAATAGGATCAGACAAAGATGCTTATTTCCCCATCAAGTCATTAAATGAAACGGCTGCTTTTTATGATACAAAACCCATGATATTAAAAGGATTATGCCATGATATGATGTTGGATTTTGAATGGGAAAAAGCTGCACAATCCGTTTTGGAATTTATTAATAGTCCGGAAAAACTCAAAAATGACAAAGATGCATTTATAAGGAACTTAAAAAATAAAATATATCCAGATAAGTCCAAATGAAAACTTACCAAAGGCAAGCCGCCAACTATTCGCAGCAGTTGGCGGCTCAAATTCCCATCCCCCTATGACACGAAATCAAACAAGCTGATTTGGTTAGATTCCGGCAGGTTTCCAAGCAGGTTCAGTTCTCCCATCAAATCTACAATCGTCTTGGAAACTTTAGCCCTTTGCCGGAAGTCATCCTTGGATAAAAACGGCCCGTCTTTGGCCGCTTCCACGATGGAATCCGCCGCCTTTTCCCCCAAACCATCGATACTGTTCAAGGAAGGCATCAGCTTTCCGTCCACAATCTGAAAATTCCTGGAATGGGCGGAAAAAATATCAATCGGCTCAAACTCAAACCCTCTGGCATACATTTCCTGCACCAGCTTCATATCCCGGTAAGAATCCTGCTCCTTTTTGGATAACGTATCCATCCGCTGTTTATAGTCAGCCATCACTTTTTCCAGATGTTCCTTACCCTGGCACATCAGTGCATAGGAAAAAGCAGATGCCCTAATGCTGAAAAAAGCAGCGTAGAAAGCCAACGGGTAATTAATTTTACAATAGGCAATGCGCCAGGCCATCATCACATAGGCCGCCGCATGGGCTTTGGGGAACATGTATTTAATCTTTTTGCAGGACCAAATATACCAATCCGGCACATTAGCCTCCAGCATAGCCTCCTCCATTTCCGGCTTTAACCCCTTCCCCTTCCGCACACTTTCCATAATCGTAAAGGCAAGGGAACTTTCTACCCCCATCCCGATGAGATATACCATAATGTCATCCCTGGTACAGATTGCCGTAGAAATCGTTGCCTTTCCTTCCTGAATCAGTGCCTGGGCATTCCCCAGCCATACATCCGTACCATGGGCCAGACCTGCAATACGCACCAAATCCGAAAAAGCCTGGGGTTTCGTGTCGATTAACATCTGCATGGCAAATTCCGTACCGAATTCCGGAATCCCCAAAGCCCCCAGCTTACACCCTCCGATTTGCTCCGGCTCAATCCCCAGGGCCTCCGTATTCTTAAATAAAGACATTACCTGGGCATCATCCAACGGAATCTTTACCGGGTCTATACCTGTAAGGTCCTGCAGCATACGTATCATCGTAGGATCATCGTGCCCCAGAATATCCAGCTTCAGCAGATTGTGGTCGATGGAATGGTAATCAAAATGGGTGGTTACGATGTCCGTGGTCATATCATTGGCCGGGTGCTGTACCGGTGTAAAAGAGTTAATATCTTCTCCTAACGGCAGAACGATAATCCCTCCCGGATGCTGCCCTGTGCTCCGCCTAATGCCCGTACACCCTGTAACAATCCGGTTAATCTCACATGTCCGTTTCCGCGCTCCCCTTTCTTCAAAATAATTTTTCACGTAGCCAAAAGCGGTCTTATCCGCCAGTGTACCGATAGTTCCCGCACGGTAGGTCTGTCCGGCCCCAAAAATAACCTCCGTGTATTTATGTGCTTTACTTTGGTATTCCCCGGAAAAATTAAGGTCGATATCCGGTTCTTTATCCCCCTTAAATCCAAGGAACGTTTCAAAGGGAATATCAAAGCCATCCTTTTTCAACGCAGCCCCGCAAACCGGGCATTCCTTATCCGGCATATCGCATCCGGCCCTCCCGGCAAAAGCCTTCACTTCTTCCGAATTGAAATCGCTGTAATGGCATTTCTCGCAATAGTAATGGGGGCTTAACGGATTCACTTCCGTAATCCCCGCCATCGTGGCTACAAAAGAAGAGCCCACAGACCCCCTGGAGCCTACCAGATATCCGTCTTCCACCGATTTCCATACCAGCTTTTGGGCAATAATATACATCACCGCGAAGCCGTTGGAAATAATGGAATTCAACTCCCTCTTCAGACGCTGTTCCACAATCTCCGGCAATGTATCCCCATATATTTCATGTGCTTTATTATAACAGATGTCCGTCAGCGTCTTATCGCTGTCCTCTATGACAGGGGCACACTTATCCGGACGCACCGGTGCCATCGTCTCCACCATATCCGCAATCCGGTTCGTATTGGTAATCACTACTTTTTCCGCCACATCGCTCCCCAGATAAGCGAATTCTTCCAGCATTTCCTCTGTTGTACGCAAATATAGGGGCGCCTGCTCATCCGAGTCCGCAAACCCTTTCCCTGCCATAATAATCCTACGATAAACCTCATCTTCCGGATCCAGAAAATGCACATCGCAGGTTGCCACCACCGGCTTGTTAAACTGCTCCCCCAGATCCACGATTTTCCAGTTTATATTTTCAATATCTTCGATGGAATTTACATTCCGTACCCGCTCGGAAGCAATCATGAACTTATTGTTTCCCGTAGGCTGTATTTCCAGATAATCATAGAAATTCACCAATCTGGCAATTTCCGCATCGGCTTTCCCATCCAACAATGCCTGATAAAGTTCCCCGGCTTCACAGGCGCTGCCCAAAATAAGCCCTTCCCTGTATTTCATCAAAAGGCTCTTGGGCACTCTTGGCCTTTTACTATAATAAATCAAATGAGATTCGGAAACCAGCCGGTACAGATTCACCCTCCCGGTATCATTTTTGGCCAAAATGATCGCGTGATAGGAGGGCAGTTTTTTTACAATATCCGGGCTGGAAGCCCCCATCGCATTTACCGCCTTCAGGTCATCTGCCCCGGCTTCCCTAAGCATAGGAATAAACTTTACAAAAATATCCGCTGTTGCCTCCGCATCATCCACTGCCCGGTGATGGTTTTCCAGAGATATGCCCAAGGTCTTGGCCACCGCATCCAGGGTATGCTTTGCCTGGTGGGGCAGGAGCATTCTGGCAATCCCAACCGTATCCACATAGGTAAATTCCTTGGAAAGTCCCAGCCTATTCGCATTTTCCATAATAAAACTCATATCGAAATTAGCATTATGTGCTACCAATACGGCATCCCCGCAAAAATCCAGAAACCGCGGCAACACCTGGTCAATCATGGGCGAATCCATCACCATCTCATCCTGAATCCCTGTCAGCTTTTCGATTTCGAGAGGTATAGGCGTATCCGGATTGACAAAACTGGAAAACCTGTCTGTAATTTCCCCGTTTTCCACCTTCACCGCTCCGATTTCAATAATTCTGTTTTGGATAGGGGAAAATCCTGTGGTTTCTATATCAAAAACTACGAAGGTACTATCCAAATCCTGCCCCTTATCTCCAGTTACAATTTCTTTTAAATCATCCACCAGATAGGCTTCCATCCCATAAATCACTTTAAAGAAATCCTGTTTGTCCGGGTTGGCATCCCCCGCTTCTTTTCTCTTTGCCTTTTCCCCTTTCCACAAGTCTTCCCACACATGGTTGGCATCCGGAAAGGACTGTACCACACCGTGGTCAGTAATGGCAATGGCCGGATGCCCCCACTGATAAGCCCGTTTCACAATATCCTTTGCTTCCGATACCCCGTCCATATCGCTCATTTTTGTATGGCAATGCAGTTCCACCCTCTTTCGGATGCTGTTGTCCGACCGGCCCGATGTGAAATTCGGTATCTTTTTAATGCCCATGATGGAACCGATGGTCAATTCGTTATCAAACTTATCAATCACGGCCATGCCTTTTATTTTTACAAAAGAACCTTTGGAAATGCCCTCATTAATTTCCGCCACCTGATCATTGCTTACAAATATTTTAAAGGTGAGGGTATCCGTAAAATCCGTAATATCATAAAAAAGAATGGTTTTTTCATTCTTAATTTCCCTTTTATCCGTTTTTATGATTTTTCCCCGGATAACCACCTGCCCCATTTCTCCGATAATATCTTCGATATTCATCGCTGCATCATCGAAATCTTTTCCATATACCACATCCGGGTTGTCCGAGCGCTTCACTGCCCTCTTGAAATCCCCTCTGTCGGACTCCCTTTTTGCCCGGAAATTGTTCCGGTTTCCGCCTTCCCTTTGGCTTAGCATACCTTTGCCATTATCGGACTGTGCGCGCAGCCCTTGCGCTTTTGACGTTTGCGTACTCTTTTCTCCCTTGGTATGTATTCCGTTTTCCGGCCTGGCATTCCCCGCCGCCTCTTGGCTCTGCGCCCCTGCCGCCTGTTCCGGAGGCATTCCTTCCTCTGTCATACCCGCGGCCCGCGCACTTATTTCCGCTACCTGCCTTGCAATTTTCAGTTCATCCTCTTCCCTGTGCTTCTCCCCTTTTCCTTCCTTATATGCCACCTCAACATTTACCGGAAGGCCGCATCTTTCGTTATAAATTTTTTCCAATACCCGGACTAACTCCCCGCTGCGGCTTCTTGCCGGTACGGATTCCTCTATGGTCAGCACCATTTTATCTTCCTGGGGATAGGAGATATCCCCGTTTTTAAACAAATTATATTCCACCGGGCTGTACTCCTTTAATTCCAGGAGAATGCTGTTTCGATAAACTTCCATCAGTTTTTCCGGGTTATATTGGGAAGAAAGATGATATTTCTCATAGATTTTTACCCTCACTTGAAAAGACGGCAGCATCTTTTCAATCCCCTGCTCCGCCTTCCATATATATTCTTTTTCAATCAGCCGGTCGCTGACTATATATACCCGGAGGAAATCCTGCTTTTTCGTGGCAGAGACTCTCTCCACCATAGCTTCTTCCAAAAACTGCCTCGCCTTAGTTTCCACTTTCAAAGCGGGAAATACATCAAAAAACTTTTTCACAAGCCACCTATCCTATCTCTCTTTAGAAAGTGTATCGAAAGAAAGCAGTTCCTCCCTCAATGCAGAAAGCAACTCATCCTCCGGAACTTTCTTTATAATTTTCCCTTTTTTTATGAGCAGGCCTTCCCCTATGCCCCCTGCTATGCCGATATCCGCTTCTTTCGCTTCCCCAGGGCCATTCACCGCACAGCCCATAACGGCTACTTTCAGTTCCAGCGGAATATCCGCCACCATCTGTTCCACCTGATTGGCCAGCCCGATTAAATCTATCTTCGTCCTTCCGCAGGTAGGGCAGGAAACCACCTCGATGCCGCCCTTCCTAAGCCCCAGCGTACGCAGGATTAGCTTCGCCGATTTTATTTCCTCCACCGGGTCTCCGGTCAATGAAACCCGTATGGTATCTCCGATTCCCTGATAAAGAATCACTCCCAGGCCTATTCCCGATTTAATATTGCCGCTAAGAAGGGTGCCTGACTCCGTAATGCCCACGTGAAGCGGATAATTCGTCTGCTGTGCCAGAATTTCATGGGCCCTGATACACATCATAACATCGGAAGACTTGATGCTGATTACCAGTTTATCATAGTCCAGGTCCTCAATCATCCTCACCTTATCCAGAGCGCTTTCCACGATACCCTCTGCGGTAACACCGCCATATTTCTCTATCAAATCTTTCTCCAAAGAACCGCTGTTCACCCCTACGCGGATAGGGATATCCCTCTCCCTTGCCGCCTTTACTACTGACGCCACCTTATCCTTCCCGCCGATGTTCCCCGGGTTAATCCTTATCTTATCCGCCCCGTTCTCTATGGCTGCCACCGCCATCTTATAATCAAAATGAATATCCGCCACAAGCGGTATGGATATCTGCTTTTTAATCTCCCTAAGCGCAACAGCCGCTTCCATCGTGGGCACTGTACAGCGTATAATCTCACAGCCAGCCTTTTCCAGCCGGTGGATCTGTTCCACCGTTGCCGCCACATTTTCGGTAGGCGTATTGGTCATAGACTGTATCAGGATGGGGTTTCCCCCTCCGATTACCTTCTCCCCGATATGTATCGCTTTTGTTCCCATTCTATGTAGCCGTATTTTATTTTCCTGCATCATTTCCCGCCCCGCTTTCTGGTCATCCATTTCCCTGTTCCCGCTCCTATATTCTTCTTTCTTGCATTTCCTTTTCTTGATTCTCTGTCTCAAAAGTCTTCACAGTGTCTTTTCTTATCATACCCCATCTCCCCCTCACGGTTCAACCCCTTTTAAGTAGAATATTCTACTGCTTCTCTCATCCGTTTGGCAATTCGTACATTCCAGACGCAGCTGATAAACCTCCCCTTCTTCAAAATTACTCAAAGGAAGTTCCAGTTTCAGGCTCTCCGTCATCTGATATACCGCGTCATATTGAATCAACAGTTTCTGCCCCCGTTCATTCCTCACCTCCACCCAGAGTTTGTTCTCTGCGCCCTCTTCCACCGTCAGTTCCTTGTTTCCCATCCGTTCTAATACCATATTTTCTGCTTTCCTATCCCCCCTGGATTCCCCCGCCGCCGATACATATACGCTTCCCGAAGCCGCCATCGCAAAGAAAATCATAAGTAAGGGCAGCAGCAGCCCTCTCCCTCTTTTTTCTGTTAAAAGAATATTCCTCTCCTGCCGTATGCCGTTTCTTCCCCTGCCTTTCCAAGTGTAAAAGACAGATTTTGCCAGGCATAACATAATAATAGCTGCCGCCGTCAGCAGAATTTCTTTTTCCCTGCCCTGCCCTCCGCTCAATCCGGCAAAAACCACGCATAGCCAAAATAAACTTCCATAATAAAAAAGGGCTGCCGCTTTATCCACATAGTGATGTGTCCGATCTGTCTTCTTATACCGTTCCAGGGCCAGGCCAAACTGCCGCATTGTCTGATATCGTTTTTCTTTTTCTTCTTCCACCGCCTTTTTTACTACTTTTTCCAGTCCTTTTGACAATCGCCCGTTAAAAAAACGAATGGGCTGCATCAGATATGGCGGTTTGGAAGGGTTATTCCCTGTGAGCATATGATATAAAGTAGCCCCCAATCCATATATATCGCTTCTTTCATCCGCACCTCCCAGACCGCCTGCTATCTGTTCCGGCGCCGCATATCCATAAGTTCCGGCCCCATCTGCCGTCTTCCCTTCCTGATAAGGCAGCCATGCCGTTCCAAAATCCACCAAATGAATTTTCCCGTCGCCATCAACTATAATGTTTGCCGGTTTCATATCCCGGTAAATAATCGGATTTTGCCTTTCATGCAAATAAATGAAAAAATCCACCAGCTCCATTGTCCACCTCACGGCCTGTTCTTCCGCAACACAGCCTTTTTCCCTGATATATTCTTCCAGATTTTTTCCTTCTATGTATTCCATTACAAGATACCTCTCATCCCCTATCTCTATGGAATCAACAATCATGGGCAGCAAGGGATGCCGCAGTTCCTGCATCATATTACGCTCTTTCTCCCATATTTTTTCTTCCCCATAAAATTTCTTCACGGCCCTTTCACATTTCAAATGCGTATCATAGACCCGGTATACCGTTCCGCTGCCTCCGCTTCCCAATTCCTCATAAAAAATATATTTCTCCATTCAATCCCCTTCCGGCAAAATTTTTGTCCGTTTTTTCTCAATAATTTCCTATCGCTATTGCGGAAATATTATCTTTTTCTCCCCGCTGTTTCACGTACAATGCAATCTCCCTTAGATGCATGGCCATCTGCCCCCTCGTCTGGAGCAAATCAGGATGCAGGGCTTCCTTCAAA
Source organism: Lachnospiraceae bacterium (assembly GCA_011958945.1). Classification (GTDB taxonomy): domain Bacteria; phylum Bacillota; class Clostridia; order Lachnospirales; family Lachnospiraceae; genus Kineothrix. Next base: position 12,153 of record BLLT01000102.1, read on the forward strand.
CGTTCTTCTCCGATTCTGTTCCTAAACCCATCCGAGCAGAGCAAAAATACATTTTTCCCAATCATATACCCGCTCCTTACATCCGGCCGTCTCCATTCAAAACTCCCCACACAACGCACTAAAATCCCGTTCTTAAACACATGGTCCCTCGTCAGCTGCTTTATCTCCCCCTTAAATCCTTTTCTCTTTATCCGATATGCCCTTCCATCTCCGCTATGCCACAGATAATAATATCTCCCCTTACACAATAGCGCCGTCACAGTCGTTCCAAGCTTTACCCCCCTTTCCATGCCGAATCGGACCATCTCCTCATTGCAGGCATATAAAACCCGAAGCCCAGCCTTTTCAATCTTCCTTCTGCCCTTATGCCTTTTTAGCATCATAAGCGCTTCTTTGTAAAACCATTCCGTCATCCGTTCAGTTACAAAACCACTGGCCACTTCCCCGTAATCCAACCCTCCGATCCCGTCACAGACAACGGCAAATACTACCTTTTCCCCTTTTACCCTAACCTCTTGCAGGGAAATCGAATCTTCATTCAAAATACGTTCCCCCTTATCCCAATATACTTCTGAAGTAAATCTCATCTGACCTCCCTTTGTATTTCATTCTAAAATGGAAAACTGTTACAGAACATGTAACCTTTGAAATAATAGAATTAGAATATTCTCCGGCACATCGAATAATTATTATTGATGTGCCAGAGTTAATTATATAACAAAAACCTTAGATATGCAAGATGCATTTAAAGTAAGTAAAATTGATACTCATTTCTGGTAACAGTTCATGCAAATACAACTGTTACTTCTGTTCTGCCTCAGAAACCGGTACATAAAAGGATTCATCCAACAAAATTTCCGTAGGCTCATAATTAATACGTTTTTCAGGAATCCGGTGGTTTAACAAATATTCCGAAAGCTGTTTAATGGCATGCCTTCCTTGTTTTGTCGGGTGCTGGTCAAAGACTGCAGATACATTACCCTTTTTCAGCTGGACAATATTGGGTTCCACAGCATCATAGGCTATTACCTTAATTTTTCCCAACAATCCTGCATCATCCAATGCCTGATATCCTCCGCTGTATCCTCCCGCCGCGAAAAAAATGAGAC
>BLLT01000103.1 GCA_011958945.1 Lachnospiraceae bacterium
TATACTTCCTTATCACCGTAAAGCGAATGGTTTGAGGTGTTTGTCAACGGTGTCAACAGAAGATTTGGAAAATGGGAAAACAAGATTAACAGAAAATGGGAGGGCATTTATGATGCAGAAATATAACGACAATACAAAAGTAATTATCGGCTTGGATCATGGCTATGGGAATATTAAGACGGCGCACAGGGTATTCAGGACAGGCGTGGAGTGTTTTGAGGAAGAACCGATTGTCAGCATGAATTACATCAAGTATAAGGACAAGTATTATGTAATCGGGGAAAACCATTTGATTTATCAGGGGAATAAGACAGACTCACAGGATTTTTTTTATCCTTACACTTGCAGGCTTGGCGGAGGAACTGAAATTTCGAGGTCTGCATGAGGCGAAAGTGGTGCTGGCGGTTGGACTTCCACTTGCTTGGGCGAAAAGTCAGGCGGCAGATTTTAAGAAATATCTGATGCAGGAGCAGGAGTTGTTCTTCTCGTTCCGTAAGGAAAGTTACAGGGTGCATTTGTGCGGAGTGGAGGTGTTCCCACAGGGATTTGCAGCGGTATGCAATGCCGGAGTTATGAAAGGCTTCAACATGATAGCGGATATCGGAAATGGCACTATGAACGTGATGCAGATTATTGACGGCAGACCGTTAGAGAAAAGCCTTGTGACGGACAAATTCGGTGTGTCTATCTGTATAAAGGAAATTCAAAAAGAACTGTCTAAGCCGGCAGGGGAAAGCATACCGGAGATTGTGATTGAACCGATTTTGATAAACGGTTTACAGTGCAGGAATGATGTAACAGCAAAAACTGTGGAACGGATTGCTACAAGATATACAGAGGATATTTTAAAACGCTTGGTTGATTATGGATATAAGGAAAATTTAGTTCATCTCTATGTGATTGGTGGAGGCGGTTGTCTGCTCAGGTATTACAGTAATATTGCTTCAAAAGGGAATGTAACTTTTATTGAAGATATTTGTGCTAATGCAAAAGGATATGAGTACCTTGCAATGCAGAAACAGCGCAGGCAGGTAGTGTAGAAATGAGGTTATGGAATGAGAAAGACCTATAAATGCAGCAATATAAAATTCTGTATGGAAGATGAAAAGCAGCGCAGGACATGGGAATTTTTACAGAGCATGACGCGAAAAGATGGTTCTTATGGGAAGATACTTTCTGATGCGTTTGTGGAGGCTGTTAATGGGAAAACAAGGCTTGGAGAGAATAAAGTTGGAAATGGCTCTGTTGTTCTGGATGAAAATGCCACTGACATTTTTGAAGAAATGCTGGACAGGGTGTTAGAAGAAAAATTTCATGAGATGCTCCCTAAATTACAAGAAGTTCTTGCAGAGCAAATCAGCAGAGCCTTTAGAGAATATGTTACTGATTTTCATTCTGTTGTGGATGCTTCTGTTGATAAAACTGATATAGATGGAGTGGAGCAGATGCAGGAGCCGGAATTGTCCGAGGATATGATGGCGTTTGCTTTTGCAATGGGCGAATAGGCGGTTCCGAATTTTTATATTCGGTACTCAATTCTGAAAAGGAAGCTTATGGAACGGTTCCGAAAAGCTTAAATTCGGTACTGTTGCCCAAAGCGAATGACGGCTGTATTTTGCCGGAATGAGCAGTCTGTCGGATGGTTTTTCCGGCAGACCACGGATGCCGTCAGGCAGAATACCCTCGGAGAGCGCCTTACTTCTGATGCGTATGCGTCAGAAGTAATAAGGCGTTACTTTTGACAAAAGTAACAAAACCGTAGTTAGTCTTGATACATAAAAATATGAGAAAGAGAGTGATGCATTGGCAGCAAAAACAATTTCTTTTCCAAAAGGGAAAGGTCATCTTACGCACAATAATAGGGAATTTATCTGCAATAATGTGGTGCTGGAAAGAACAGCTTAGAACCGGATTTACATACAGGAATCGTTAAAAGATGCTTATGAGAAATGCTTCGGACAGGCGCTTCGGGATTATAATTCTGTGCAGAAACGTAAGGACAGGCAGAAAGACGATTATCTGAAAGAGATAGAAAATTCCGGCAACAAGGAAAAGACATTTTATGAAAATATCGTACAGATAGGCAAAAAGACAGATACTCCGGTCACAGACGAAAATGGAGTGTTGACGGAGGACGCAAAAGCAGCGATAGCGGTCTTGGAGCAATATGCAAGGACGTTTCAGGAACGTAATCCGAATTTGTATTTATTTAACTGTGTGATGCACTTGGATGAGGCAACGCCGCATCTGCATATAGACTATATTCCTGTAGCACATGGATATAAAAACGGCATGAAAACACGCAACAGCCTGACAAAAGCATTCCAGCAGATGGGATTTGCAAAGGCGGTCAGCCGGAAGCAGAATGAAACTGTCGCATGGCAGGAACGGGAGAGGGAATATCTGACAGAACTGTGCAGGGAGCAGGGGATTGAGATAGAAGTCCTCGGTGTACAGAGGGATAATCTGTCACTGCCAGAATATAAAGCAGCGATGCGTGAAGTAGAGGCGTTGGAACAGCAGGCTGCAGCGTTGGATATACAGAATGAAATTCTTGAACAGCAGAATGATGATCTTGAGCAGAAAACATCGGAGCTTTGCGGACAGGTGCAGGAAATGAAGGCGAAAAACAATGAGCTGGTTTTACAGGCACAGAAACTCACAGAACAGATTGATGAAACGGAGGTGAAAGAGAAAGCGGCAAAGGAGGTACTTGCGAGACATGATTTAAGGGCGGAAACATTTAAAATGATTTCAAAGGAAGTGGAAGCGGAAACAAAAAGTATGAAAAGTGTTGCTGTTCCAGTGACAAATCTTTTCGGCAACGAAGAATATGTCAAAGTAAAGAAAAGCGACTGGAATAAAATACTGGATGTTTTTAACAAGGCGGTATCAAGGAATCATCTCTTGGAAAAATATGAGAAGAAGATATCGAATTTGGAAAAGAAGATAGATGCGCTTACTGAGCAAGTCGAAAAATTAAAGCATTTTGTAGCATCAAGGGAACTTGGAGAGGCATTTGTGGAGTTTGTAAAATCACTTGCACCGAAAACCATGAAACAGCGATTGGAGAACGCAAAATCAGAGGCAGATGTGCATAACAGACAGAGGGAAATGCCGGAAAGGGGGCAGACAGAAAAAAGTAAGCGATGGCAGCAGGAAATATAAATTTTAAAGGAAAGAGAGGAACAGACAATGAATTTAACTTATGAGAAATGTGGTGATTACTTGATTCCGAATTTAATACCTGATCCGGAGCCGGAGGGAGAGTTGAGAAAGTTTGGATTGATGCGTAAATCTTATTTAGAGAATCATAGGAGAGGTATTTATTCGGGACTGCTGTTATCGGGCGAATTAAAGAAGCATCTGCTTATGATACAGGAACAGGCAGAGGAAAGATTTGATTTGCTTGTGGAGCAGATGGCAAAGCAGGAAGGAGTGACAGAAAAGTTAAAAGCACAGGATCAGATGCTTTGGGTTCGGAGAATGAATAATATTCGGACAAGGGCAGAGGAAATAGTGAGGGAAGAGATAATTTATATATTATAGTCGAGGACAGGGTATGGCGTGTAGCTGTACCTTGTTGTATTTGAGGTAAGAATATTATGAAATTGTTTTAAAATACACTTGCTATTATTCCAGAGCTGGAATATAATATATGACAGGTCAAGTCGTGAACACGGAGGATGGATATGGAATACTTAACAGTAAAAGAAACAGCTCAAAAGTGGGGTATTTCCGGAAGAAGAATAAACACATTGTGTAATGAAGGCAGAATAGCAGGTGCAGAGAAAAAGGGGCTTATGTGGCTAATACCAAAGGATGCCGAAAAACCTGCTGATTTGAGATATGGCAAAAAACAAATGACTGAGGAGAACAAATAAATGGCGAATTTAGCAATCGATGTGATGTGGGATGATAGCCCTGTGGATGTTACAGCAGAGGCAAACTTTATATGGAGTATTGCGAACAAATTAAGAGGTTCTTATATGCCCGATAAATATGGTGATGTTATTATCCCTATGACGATTATCAGACGTTTTGAATGTGCTTTGCTTGATGATGAAGTGAAAAGAAAATATGTTATCGATACTTTTAAACAGAATCCGAACTACCCAGAAAAAGCATTATTCAGAAAATCAGGTTTTCAATTTTATAATACCAGTGATTATACGTTACAGGAACTTTGCAACGATGCTGACCATGTGGCAGCGAATTTTAGGGCATATATAGCAGGATTTTCTGCAAATGTGCAGGACATTTTGAAAGAACTGGAAATGGAGCAGCATATCAACAAGATGGACAAGGATGGATGCCTGTATTCTGTGGTCAAAGCGTTTTCAGAACTGGATTTAAGCCCAAGAACTTTTGACAGTATCAAAATGGGATACATATTTGAAAATCTCATAGGCAGATTCTATCAAAATGTGGATGCCGGACAGTTTTATACAGGCAGGGATATTATTAAATTGTTGGTATCGCTTTTGATTTCGGAGGGATGCGATGACATTTTTGATGCGGGGAAGATAATAACAGTCTGTGATCAGGCATGTGGTACAGGTGGTATGCTTTCAACAGCATACAGCTATCTCAAGCATTATAATCCTTCTGCGGATGTGCGGTTGTTTGGACAGGAGATGATGGGGCAGTCTTATGCAGTAGGTCTGGCGGAGATGCTGATTAAAGGACAGAATGCCGAGAACTTTCGCCATGCGGATACCTTAAAAGAGGACTGTTTTGAAGGTACAAAAATGCGGTTCTTAATTGAGAATCCACCTTTTGGTACACCGTGGTCTGGAAAGGACGCAAAGGCAGGACAGGAAGATGCTGTAAATGCTGAATATGCAAAAAGATTTCATGGACGGTGGGGCGCAGGTCTTCCAAGCGGTGGTGATTCACAGCTTTTATTTTTGCAGTCAGCAGTTGCGAAGCTGGATGACCAACAAGGAAGGGCAGCCATTATTGAAAATGGTTCTCCGCTTTTTACAGGCGGTACAGCATCAGGAGAATCACAGGTAAGAAGATGGCTATTGGAGAATGATTTGATTGAGGCGATAATCCAAATGCCGACAGAACTGTTTTACAATACAGGTATCAGCACTTATGTGTGGATATTGTCAAAAAACAAAAGAAAAGAGAGAGTAGGAAAGATTCAGCTTATAGATGCCTCTGGTATCTGCCATAAACTGCGCAAGCCTTTGGGCAACAAGAAAAATGAATTTAGTCCAGAGGACAGAAAGAAGATAACAGAATTGTATGCCAATTTTACAGAAAATGAATACAGTAAAATTTATGATAATACGGAGTTTGTTTACAAAGAGTATGTAGTAATGCAGCCTTTACAGAGAAGCTATTCTGTTACAGAGGATAGTATACAGGCAATGTTGCGGCATGGTACACTAAAAAATCTGTGGGATGAAATAAAAGTAGCGCAGTTGGAAGAATTGGGAACTGCGATTATAGGAAAAGAACAGAAAACACTTGATAATTTTTATAAGAACAAGCCAGTGTATGATGCAATTCTTGATGCACTGCAATCATCGGTATCCAATCAAAAATGGCTTTCTCCTGATGAATTTATGCCAGTCATAACAAAGATTCTTTCAGATGTAGCGGATAATAAGACAATACAGAAGATTGCAGAGGGTCTTTCAGTTATGGACAAAGAAGCGGTAATTCAGAAGGATAAGAAAGGGAACATTCTGTTTGATAAGTCTACGAAAGATACTGAAATTGTAAAGGTGGAAGAAGATATTGATTCTTATATGGAAAGGGAAGTGCTGCCTCATATACCGGATGCAGTAGCTTTTTGGGAAGAGAATCTTGAAGCGAAGAATCCTGTTATCAGAACAGGTGCGGAGATTCCCTTTACGAGGTATTTTTATAAGTATCAACAGCCGACGCCGAGTGAGGAACTGGAAGCCAGATTTAGTAAATTGGAGCGGTTGGTTAGTGAGCGTGTGGCTAAGTTGTTTGGAGGTATATAACATGGCAGAACTAAAGGACAGAGGAACTGAATGGTTGGGGGAGATTCCAGATTCGTGGCGGTTATCACGTATAGGAAGTGTATATGAGTTGAGAAATACAAAGGTTAGTGATAAGGAATATCCCCCTCTTTCAGTAACGAACAAAGGAATTGTTCCTCAACTCCAAACAGCAGCAAAAACAAATGCACATGATGATAGAAAGCTGGTAAAAAAAGGGGACTTCGCAATCAATAGTCGTTCCGACAGGAGAGGTTCGTGTGGTATCTCATCATATGAGGGGTCAGTGTCACTGATAAATACAATTCTTGCACCATTGGGAGAGATGAATCCACGTTATTATGACTGGCTCTTTCATACAATACAATTTGGCGATGAATTTTATAAGTGGGGACATGGTATAGTAGATGATTTGTGGACAACAAATTGGCAGGATATGAAGAAAATTACGATTCCTATGCCTGATTTGGATGAACAAGAGAGAATTGCAGCATTTTTAGATGCTAAATGTTCAGAGATAGATGTGCTTACTATGGATATTCAAGCAGAGATTGATACATTGGAAGAATACAAACGCTCCATAATTACAGAAAAAGTAACAACAGGATTAAGTCCAGATGTGGCAATGAAGGACAGTTGTATTGAATGGATAGGTATGATTCCTTCATCGTGGAATATTCACCCTGTGTACTATTATTATGGAGAGCGCAAAGCAAAAAATTATGATTTAAAAGAACAGAATTTATTATCACTCAGCTATGGGAAAATTGTCCGTAAGGATATCAATGCAAGCGGTGGTCTTTTGCCAGCAAATTTTAGTACATATAACATTGTAGAAGCTGATGATATTATAATAAGGTCTACTGATTTGCAAAATGATAAACGGAGCTTGCGAACAGGTCTTGTGATCGAACATGGAATAATTACTTCTGCATATATTGACCTTGTGCCTAAATCCAGTGTGAACTCAAAATATTTTCATTATCTGCTTCATGCGTATGATATTATGAAGGTATTTTACAATATGGGAAATGGTGTAAGGCAAGGACTAAATTATAGTGAATTTTCTAAACTTATGGTAATCGCTCCTTCAAGAGAGGAACAGCAGGAAATTGTAGATTATTTGGACAATAAATGTGAACAAATAGATTCAATAATCGAAACAAAAAAAGAGCAATTAACAGTCCTTGATGAGTATAAAAAAACAATTATTTATGAATATGTGACAGGAAAGAAAGAGGTGGTTTGATGTCGTTTACAAGAGTTTCAAAAGAAGCTGAGGATGTCTTGATGGAAATATTGGAGCATGAACACGACAGTGATTATTGGAAAATGCGTTTCGATAAATTGTCTGATCGTGATGATATTGTGTTGAGGGGATGCTTTAAAGAATTACGAGAAAATGGACTTATCAATGTCGAATATGCAGATAACTATCCGTATCTGATAACTATACTAAAAGATGGTTATTTGTATGAAAAGTATTTGGAAGAGGAGAAGAATGCTGAACTGACTCCATTTGAAAGAGAACTCAATGAACTTCTGAAACGAGCAAAAAATATCAAAGCACCAATTAATACTGCACCGCCTAATATGAGTAAGGATGAATATAATAAACCCAGTGAAATATGGATGAATGATGTACAGATTTTTTACAACAATTATCTTAAAGACCATGCTTTGGGCGATAGAATAAAGACATTATTATTTCATAGAGCATTGGGAGCATATGGGGATTTAGTGGCAGCACTTACAAGCGTAAGTAATGACAGGAAATTTATTGATAAAATAAACGGAGCACAGGAAGTTTTAGTGCCTAAATATCAGGCAAAAGCAATACCAGATTATGATGTGTTCATATCCCATGCAAATAGGGATAAGGAAGAACTGGTAGAAGATTTATATAAATCTTTAGATAAGTTGGGAATACAAATATTTTATGATAAGGAATCTATTGAATGGGGAGATAATTGGAAAGATAAGATTTTGAATGGTGTTAAAAAAGCTGAGTTTGCTATTATTGTCATATCAGAAAACTTTTTTGGCAGAGAATGGACAGAGAAAGAACTTAAAGAACTATTATCGAGGCAAAACAGGAATGGACAGAAGCTAATACTTCCCATACTCAAAAATATAACGATGGAGCAATTACAGCAGAAATATCCGTCAATGGCGGATATTCAGGCGATAGATTCTAAAAATTATTCCACTGATGAAATAGCTTTGATGTTTGCAAAACAACTGATAAAGAGATTGAAGACTGAATAAAAGTGTTTGAGGAGGATGCAGTAAATGCAAAATGATGTGTTATCCGAAAAAGAATACCAGAAATACATATTGGAGCGGCTTTCTGAAAATGGATATGAAATAAAGCCGTCTGCCAGTTATGACCGCTTTTTTGCAATAGACAGGGAAGCACTTTTTCGGTTTCTGAATACAACACAGCCTGATGAAATGGATGCACTCAGAAAAGTATACAAGACAGATTTGGAAAATACAATTATTGGCGTAATCAATACGGAGGAAACGAAAACAAGAGGAAGCAGGCTGGATGTATTAAAACATGGAATAGAAATTGCAAATCACAAGCTGGAGCTTATGTATACAAAACCGGCAACCACATTTAACCCGGTGCTTAATAAGCTATATGAGCAGAATATTTTTTCCGTATCCGAAGAAGTCTGGGCAAGCGACAAGGAAAGGATAGACCTTGTAATCTTCTTAAACGGTCTGGCAATCATGACATTTGAACTGAAATGCAATGCAGCGGGGCAGTCCTATCAGGATGCGATATATCAGTACCGCACACAGCGCGACCCAAAGACAAGGCTTTTCAGGTGGAAAGCAGGGGCGTTGGTGGATTTTGCAATGGATTTGGAACAGGTCTATATGACTACAAAGCTGGACGGAGCATCAACATTCTTTCTGCCCTTTAACATGGGAAAGGGAGAGGGGATTGACACAGGAGCAGGGAATCCGATTTATGAGGATAGATACAGCGTGTATTATATGTGGGAAGATATTCTGCAAAAAGATACGTTGATTGAGATACTTGGCAAATTTATGTTCATTGAAGTCAAGGAAAAGAAAGATCCTGTGACAGATAAAGTGAAGCGCTCTGAGACAGTTATTTTTCCAAGATATCATCAGTTGGATGTCATCAGAAAGACATTGACGGAGGTGGCGGCAACGGGTTCCAGCCAAAATTATCTGATACAGCACTCCGCTGGTTCGGGCAAGACCAATTCCATTGCATGGCTGGCGCACAGACTGGCATCTCTGCATGATAAAGAGAATAAAATCATATTTGATAATATTATTATTTGTACGGACAGGGTAGTTGTGGACAGGCAGCTTCAGCAGGCAGTAATGGGAATTGAACATAAAACAGGGATGATTCGGGTTATGGATGAAAAGTGCAATTCCAATGACCTTGCGCTTGCGATTCAGGGAAATACGAAAATTATCGCCACTACAATACAGAAATTCCCGTATATTGTTGACAGTGTAAAGGGGCTGAAACATAAGAAATTTGCAGTTATTATAGACGAGGCTCATTCGTCCACTGCAGGTAAGAATATGGCAGCGGTAACAATGACACTCGGCAATGGAGATAAATTGGTATATGATATGGAAGATATGATTGTTGACCAGATTTCCAAACAGGGAAAACAGGCGAATGTTTCCATGTTTGCTTTTACGGCAACGCCAAAGCCTACAACAATACAGCTTTTCGGACGTGAGAATACAAAGGGACAGAAAGAGGCATTTCATTTTTATACAATGAAACAGGCGATAGAAGAAGGCTTTATTCTGGATGTGTTGGATAATTATTTAAATTATGAAACTTATTACAAGCTGAATAAGGAAATTGAGGAAGATCCTACCTTGCAGACAAATGAGGCTAAAAGGCAGATTGCCCGGTTTATTCAGCTCCATGAAGTAAATATAGGACAGAGGGTAGAGATTATTATTGAGCATTTCAGAACCTCGGTTATGCAGGAGCTGGGTGGGCGTGCAAAGGCTATGGTTGTAACAGAATCAAGGGCAGGGGCAGTCAAATACAGACAGGCTTTTGAAGATTACACAAAGAAGAAAGGTTATACGAATATTCGTGCTTTGGTGGCGTTTTCCGGCAAGGTGCCATTGGAGGATAAAGAATATACAGAAGTAGGAATGAATGGCATATCAGAGAAAAATCTGCCTGACGAGTTTGACAAGGACGAGTATCAGGTACTCTTGGTTGCAGATAAATACCAGACGGGATTTGATCAGCCGAAACTGTGTGCAATGTATATACTGAAAAAGCTGCATGGTGTGACTGCGGTACAGACCCTTTCCAGACTCAACCGTATCTGCCCGCCTTATGAGAAAAAGACATTTGTGTTGGATTTTGTCAACAAATATGAAGATATCGTAGCAGCATTCTCCAAGTATTACACAAAGACAGTTCTTTCCAATTCGGTTACGCCTCGTGCAATTTATGATATTGAAGCGAAGATAGACGGTTATTTTTTCTTAGACCCTGCCGATGTGGAGTCCTTTAATAAAGTATTGTATGAATCAGCACATACAGCGAGGGATAAAAAGCAGATGACCTTTTATCTGCAAAAAGCAAAACGTGTGATAGATGGCTTTGCAGACGATAAAAGAGGGCAGGTCGCATTAGACATCAGGCATTTTATCAGATTCTATGAATTTCTGTTGCAGGCTTCCTGTTTTGAGGATGTGGAACTGCATAAGAAATATAATTTCCTGTCCTATTTGATAGCATATATCAGGATTAATCATGGAGGGGGAGGTTATAATCTTGATGGCATGATTAAAGCATCTGAGTTTCTCCAGAAAAAAGGAGAGGAACACAAGAAAAGCAATATAACCGCAAGTCCTGTGATGAAGCTGCCTACAGCATATGATATTGTATTGACTCCTGCAAAGGAAGAACGCCTTTCACAGATTATCAGAGAGATAAACAGCAGGACGGGCAGACAATATGATAATGATGTTGCAATCAAGGCAGCATTGCAGATTCGGGATATTATGAAAAAATCCGAGGAACTAAAAACCAGCGCAAAGAATAATTCGGAACAGGATTTTGAATTTGCGTATTTTGACCATGTGGATGATGCGCTGATAGATGGATTGGAGCAGAATCAGGATTTCTTTACCCTGCTTTTGCAGAATGATGAAATTAAACATGAAGTGCTGGGGCTATTTTTGAGTGATACATATCATAGTTTGCGGAACGGAGAAGATGTGGGAAGTGGGATTGTATATCAATATGACAATTTTAAACCGATGATGGTTGCGGAAAAGCCTGTGAATTATGGAACTAAGGAAGAATAACAAGATATAATGTATTATTAGAGTATAATAACTGCTAAATACATAGGGAAAGTTTTATAATAATATAAATTTTGAATTCGCTACACGCTGTGTAGCGAATTGGAAGGAGTCCAGAAGTGTCAAAATTAGATTTGATAGACAGTGAAGAAGAACGCCAGTTTTACAGAGACATTCACGAGATATTGGAACATGCAAAAAATACAGCCTATGCGGCAGTTAATGATATTATGACTTATGCTTATTGGGATATTGGAGAGAGAATTGTTGAACAAGAGCAAAAAGGGGCATCTAAGGCAAAATATGGCTCATATCTGATAAAAAGACTGGCACAAGAACTTTCGGGTGAATATGGTTCAGGTTTTTCTGTTGCGACTATTAGAAATTGCCGACAGTTATATTTGACATTTTCAAAAGAATCATATGGTTATTCAATGCTTGGAAAAGTTCATTGGTCTCATCTTAGGACTATAATGAGGCTGGATGATGAGGATGAACGCAATTTCTATTTAAATGAAACCGCAAATGAATATTGGTCTGTAAGAGAGCTGGAACGTAATATAAAATCAGGTTATTATAAGCGTATTCTTTCAACACAGTTTCCAGATAAAGCAGGACAAACGCCCCAATTTGTAAAAGATCCATATGTATTGGAGTTTATGGGCATCAGCAATCCTGATAGAATTATTGAAAAAGATGTTGAAAGTGCGATTATCAGCCATTTGCAGAAGTTTTTACTGGAAATGGGTAAAGGATTTTGCTTTGTGGATAGGCAGATGCATATTTGCACTGAAACATCAGATTTTTATATCGATTTGGTGTTTTATAATTATATTTTAAAGTGCTTTGTGTTGATAGACCTGAAAAGCCATAAACTGACGCATCAGGATATCGGGCAGATGGATATGTATATTCGTATGTTTGATGACCTGAAGAAACAGGAAGATGATAATCCGACGATAGGTATTATATTCTGTACGGACAAAGACGAAACGATGGTAAAATATTCTGTTTTAAATGAAAGTGAACAAATATTTGCATCTAAGTATATGACGGTGTTGCCAACAGTGGAGGAACTTCAAGATGAATTAGAGCGTAATAAATTGATGTATAATGAAAATAAATTAGAGTAATTCACTACACACTGTGTAGTGAATTGGAAAATTTAAATAGTGATAAGAAAAATAACAAGGGGATTTTGATGCCAAAAGATAATAGAAACTTTTTTGAAAAGAAAAAAGATTGGTCGGAAATAAAAGATACATTGCTTGGAGCTTATCTGAAACCGTACTTTCAAAAAATCTTGACGACAAGGCTTCCTGTTTTTTATGTAGATTGTTTTTCAGGTAAAGGAAGATTTGAAGATGGAAAACCGGGTTCGCCAATTATAGCTTTGAATGTTCGGAAAGAGTGTATGGCAAGTACAAAATCAGAAAAAGCAAGTATCGATATGTGTTTTATTGATTTAAATTATGCGCCAGAACTTGAAATGAATTTGAGAGACTATGGGGACTTTAGGTGGAAGCCTATTATCATATCTGGGAAATATGAAGAAAAAATAATTGAAGTTCTTGAGAATAAAAGAAATTACAATGTATTTCTGTATATTGATCCATATGGGATTCAGGCATTAGATTCGGAACTGTTTGATAGATTTTCTAAGTTTGCCTTTGCATCGTTTGAGATGTTGATAAATTTTAATTCCTTTGGATTTTTTAGAGAGGCTTGTAGGGTTTTAAAGGTAGATTATACGAAAGATGTCGCATTAACAGACCTTGATGATTTGATTGAATATTCGCCGATACATGTCGATTCCAGTCAAAAGTCGGTTGAATTGCTTAATAAAATTGCGGCTGGAACTTATTGGCAGGATATAGTCAATGACCTTAATCCGTGAAGTTTAATTATTGGTTCAT
>BLLT01000104.1 GCA_011958945.1 Lachnospiraceae bacterium
CGTAACAGGGAAGCCGAAGGCTGAACTGTTACCGGCTTTTGCGGCCCGGCATTGCCGGGGCTATATGCATAGCGAATTTGAGGATGCCGCACAGGCATAAATTTGGAATAGAGGGGCCTGCCAGAATCGCCGCCCCTCTGCCATGTCTTTCTAAACTTTTATGCTTTTCCAAGCCGATTAATAGTTCTCTGCATGTACTTCGAAATAGCTTTGCGGATGATTGCAGACAGGGCAAATTTCGGGTGCCTTTGTTCCCACAACAATGTGTCCGCAGTTGCGGCATTCCCACACCTTTACTTCGCTCTTTTCAAATACGGAAGCTGTCTCTATATTCTTAAGCAAAGCACGGTATCTTTCCTCATGATGTTTCTCAATTTCCCCTACCATCCTAAACTTGGCAGCCAATTCCGGGAAGCCCTCCTCTTCTGCTGTTTTGGCAAAATTTTCGTACATATCTGTCCATTCATAGTTTTCGCCATCGGCAGCAGCAGCAAGGTTTTCTTTGGTATCGCCAATTCCCTTCAGTTCCTTAAACCACATTTTCGCATGTTCTTTTTCGTTGTCTGCCGTTTTCAAGAAAAGAGAGGCAATTTGCTCATAGCCTTCTTTTTTTGCTGCAGACGCAAAATAAGTGTACTTGTTCCTGGCTTGTGATTCCCCTGCAAATGCTGCCTCCAGGTTCTTTTCTGTTTGTGTTCCCGTGTACTTTGTTGTTCCCATATTTATCCTCATTTCTGCACGGCCTTTGTGACCCGGCATTGCCGGGGCTTTATGCATAGCAAGTTTGTGGGCCGTACGGCACAAACTTAGGATTGAAGATTTATAATTTTCAATCTTATTCTCATTTCTGCACGTTTTTTTGTGTATAGCAGATTTTGCAGATGCCGTGCGGACATCAGCCCCAAATTGAAAATTTTCAGGCATGTGCAATATTAGTATGTTCCGATATTTCCCCGCTTATTGTACAAAGGTCATCCACCGACAGGCCATGAATATCCACATTCCCCGTAATTCTTGCAAAAGTCCTCAATTCATCCGCAGAACATTTCAGGTAATTCTCCACCCTCTTTGCGGCAGCATCCATATGTAATCTTTCCCGCAGTTTTTCATCCTGCGTGGCCACTCCCACCGGACACATCCCGGTACCGCAAATGCGGTACTGCTGGCAAGCCGCCGCCACCATGGCAGCAGAAGCAATTGCCACCGCATCCGCCCCCATCGCAACGGCTTTGGCAAAATCGGAGGATACCCTAAGGCCTCCTGTAATAACCAAATCTATATCCGATCCAATAGCATCCAGATATTTTCTCGCTCGATAGAGCGCATAAATCGTAGGAACGCTGGTGGAATCCCTTATTATGGCAGGGGATGCCCCTGTGGCGCCTCCCCGTCCGTCTATGGTAATGAAATCCGGCTCGGCATAAACACAAAATTCCAAATCCTTCTCAATCCGCCCTGCCGCAATCTTAATGCCAATGGGTCTGCCCTCACTCCGCATACGCAGTTCACTTACCAGATTTTTCAAGTCGTCCTTACCGTTAATCCCAGGGAATCTGGAAGGGCTGATAACATCCTGCCCCAGCGGTTTATTCCGGACTTTCGCAATCTCAGGCGTTACCTTGCTGCCGGGCAGATGCCCGCCCATCCCCGGTTTTGTACCCTGTCCGATTTTGATCTCAATAGCATCCGAAGTTTTCAGGTTTTCATCGGTGACGCTATATAAATTTGGCACATACTCAAAAATATACTTATAAGCCGCGCTCTTTTCTTCCGGTAAAATACCGCCTTCTCCGCTGCACATCGCCGTACCGGCCGCAGCGCTCCCTTTTGCCAATGCGATTTTTGTCTCTCTGGAAAGCGCGCCGAAAGACATATGGGAAATATAGACCGGCATATCTAGCACCATCGGTTTTTTTGCATGTTTTCCGATGACCGTTTCTAAAGACACATCGGCATGTTCATCTAAGGGCATGGGATTAAGTTGTGCCCCAAGGATGAGCACGTCATCCCAGTCGGGCATTTTCATCCGCGTGCCCATTGCCTCAATTGCCGATTTCCCGGTAACCGCCATCTCATGTATCTCCCTCATATAACGGTAGTCGCTGTCCATTTTCCGCGTTTCTGACGGATAATCCAATTCCAGGCCATCTTCATTTACCGGTGCGGGCTTCTTTCCCGGTTCCACGGAAAGAACTGGATTCTTTGGTGTTTCTGCCGCTTCAAATCTCTCCGGCGGCTGTTGGCAGATAGGGCATTTTATCAATTCGGAAAATGGTTTTCCCTCTTTTTCCTCATCATACACATATCCGCAAACACTGCATTTGTAAATCATTCTGAATACCTCCACTTATTCTTCCCTGCACTTTGGGCAGAGATAAAATACTTTTAAATCATAAGACAATATTCCTTCTCCAAGCTGTTTTTCCAGATTTTCCGTCAAATCCTCAAAATTGATATCGGATAATGTACCGCATTTCCTGCATACCAAATGGTCATGCTTACTAATTATATCATAGCGGTCGGGCGTGTTTTCCATGGACAGTTTCCGTATCAGCCCCTTCTGGCACAAAGCATTCAAATTGTTGTACACGGTCGCCTGCACTACTTTAGGCTCTGTTTTTTTCAGTTTCAAAAAGAGTTGTTCTGCTGTCATATGCCCTTCCGATTGATTCACTAATTCCAATATCAGTTCTGCGTATTTGCGCATCTTTTCACCATCTCAATTTTAGAATTATTCTAATTGTAACATTTTCCCATCCTTTTGTCGAGCAAAATTTTCTCCAACATATTTCATACAATTCAAGCGTATTAGGCCAATATCCATCCTGCCTTCCGGTCACGGAGCCAAAGGCGGCCTGTCATCAAAGTTTCCTCCCCGGTATCGATATATGTACCATCCGATGCCCGTGATGTCCGCCAGCGCCCATCCTATTGGCACGGAAACCCATATCCCCGTAACCCCAAGCCAGGGAACGGAGGAAAGCATATAGGCAAGGGCAACCCTAGTACCTAAGGAAATTACTGTCAGTACAACTGACATCCCCGGTTTACGCACCGCCCTATAGAAACCATAGAGCAAAAAAAGCAATCCAATCCCTATATAGCACGCCCCTTCGATCCTGAGGTAATGCACGCCGGCTTCTATAATTCCGGTTTCAGAAGCGGGAATAAATATTCGCATCAAAGGGCGGGCAAACAGCCATACGGCTGCGCTGATCACCATACAGAAGAAAAATACCGAAACCGCCGCGCTGCGGATTCCTTTCCGGATGCGTTCCACCTTCCCTGCCCCATAGTTCTGGGCCACGAAGGTGGAAAAGGCATTGCCGAAGTCCTGTACCGGCATATAGGCAAAAGAGTCGATTTTAACAGCAGCCGCAAAAGCTGCCATAATCCCTGCGCCAAAACTGTTCACCAGCCCCTGAACCATCAGTATCCCAAGATTCATAATGGATTGCTGGACACAGGTCAGGGAGGATAATCCGGTAATCTCATGAAAAATATTCCGATTCCATACCATATGCTTTTTTTGTATGCGCAGCTGCGGGCAAAGAAGCAGCGTATACCCCATTATCCCTATCCCGGAAAGGTATTGGGACAGGACAGTTGCCCAGGCAGCCCCTTTTACCCCCATATGAAAGGTGAGGACAAACAATAAGTCTAAAAAGATGTTCAAAAGCGCCGCCCCTCCCAAAAAAGCCAGCGGGGTCACCGAATTTCCCACTGCCCGAAGCAGATTGGAAAAATAATTATACAAAAAAGTGGCGGGAATCCCCCAGAAAATCACCCACAGGTAATCCCGCATCAAGGGAACGATGGCAGGTGGAACCTGCAGCAGGCGGATAATTGCCGTCAAACCCAAAAATACAAGCCCCGTCAGCAGCAAAGTCACTATGCCAATAAATACGAAAGATAAAAAAATGCTTATTTTCAGGCTGTTTTCATCCTTTTTTCCAAAATAAATGGAGAAAACAGCGCCGCTTCCCATACATAATCCCAGCAGGATAGAGGTCAGAAAAACCATCAGGGTGTAAGAAGAGCCTACAGCTGCCAGTGCATCGGCCCCCAGGAACTGACCTACGATCCATGTATCGGCGATATTGTAAAATTGTTGCAATAAATTTCCTATCATCAGCGGAATGGCAAAAATAAGCAGATTGGCCGCGATAGGCCCCCGGGTCAAATCTTTTTGCATATAGCCCTCCGTGCGGCCATACGTTTCACCAGCTTCACTAAAGCTATCACAATGGCTGCCAGCATAAGCACTGCCAGCAAAACAACTGCCGCTATCATCAACGCATATTTATTAGGATTTTTTATCAGACTGATAAAATCTTTTTTGTCCTCCACATTTTTCCTTCCCTGGCTTCCCTTATAGTATTCCGGGATTTCAGATATGCCGTCGGCATTGGTTTCAAAGGATGAGATATATTTGGCGATACCGGCCCAGGCTTTCAATTCTTTGCCTCCATCATAAACGATGCAGTCTTCGAAATCTGTAACCGGTGTGCCGTCAGCATATTTTGGCACCAGCGACAGGAGTCCATGGGACATATCCGTTACCGCGCTGAGCATCTGGCCGGAATACAGATCAGCCACCACTCGGTAGAGCCTGTCATCCTCCAGTTCTATCCGCTCCGCTCCCCCGTCCGCTCCGGCGGGCAGCATACGGCCGTTATCACCCTTTGTCAAATATATATCCGTTACTCTGTTCAATATGAGCCGGTTTGGGTTGTAGGTCATATTCAGGCCACTCATATAAAGACGTGCCGTTTTCATAAAATCAGATACGGAAGCATCGATTTCCGCAGCCGTTTTCAATTCCTTCCCTGTCAGGTAAACGCTGATTATGGGATAACCAGGTATGCCGTCCTTTCCGATTCCCAGAGAAAAAGAGTTGAACACATCCTCTACCGTAATTTCCCCCGGCACATAGGTATCCCTCACCGTTCCGCTGGGCACTACAGCCACATCCACCGGAATGCCGTCATATCCTTCTGCCGTTTCCACTGCATAAATATAAGCATCCGCCATCAGATTTCCCAGGTTATGCTCCGTATGCTGCTGCTCTAAATCGCGGACCGTGCTAAATTTGTAGTTGTTTTCGGCCAGTACCTGGTCTGCGGTATAGGAAAAAAGAGACAAATAATCTTCGTCAATATTTCTTTCAAATCGGGCAATTTCCTTTTTCATCCCCTCATCCTCAGGAATATCATCCGTGGTGGGAATCAGTTCATAGCCTTCCATCTGCCATCTCTCATCCTCTTTTTGAGTCATGGAAAAAAAGCCCACCGCTTTTCCATATTCCCCGGCGGATACGATATACGTATCCCCATATACCAAAGGCTCCTCCAGCGTAGTATGGGAATGCCCGCTGATAATCACATCCAATTCAGGCACTTTCTGGGCTATTATTTCATCTTCGGACTTTTTTATGTCTTCATTGGTTCCGCAATGGGATAAGCATACCAGCATATCCACATCCTCATTCCTACGGATTTCTTCTACCGTCTCCGCTACCGCTTGTGCCGGATTCCTGAATGAGAGGGCGCAAGTTGGTGCACAAGCCAGGGCATCCTGTCCAAAGACTCCGATTAATGCTATTTTTACGCCGTCTTTTTCCACAATTTCATAATCTTTCACCCCATATTCCTCAAATGCCGCCTTTATTTCCATCTGTTCTTCCCCAGCCTGTTCCCAGTCCACATTACAAACCAAAAGGGAGGGCAGTTCATCTCCGCTTCCCACCGCTGTCCGCAGCATATTTTCCAGCCCTTTGGAGCGGAAATCAAATTCGTGATTGCCAAAGGTAGTGGCATCATAGCCCATAACCCCCATCAGCCGCAGTTCCGATGCCTGGGTTTCATATACGGTCTGGAACAGGCTGCCCATAGAAAAATCCCCGCCGTCCACCAACAGAGCTTCCGGGAACTGTTCCCGCTTTTCCTTAATAATAGACTGTATTCTGGCAAATCCGCCGATGGTTACATCTTCTCCCCCATAGACAGTCTGGAAACTGTTTATATGGGAATGCATGTCATGGGTAAAAAGAATGCTGACCCGATTTCTTTCTTCCGCGGCCTCTCCTTTTTCTCCTGTGGCTATCCAAAATGACAGCAGGAAAACTAAGAACACAAACCATCGGATATATTGACGTTTTTTCTTGTCTTTGATTCTGTTCCACATATGAATAACCATGCCCTTTCCCCCCTACCAACTCGCAGAACGCAAATTTTCCAACTCTTTCTTTATTTCATCATCTACTCCATCTAACAAATAGTTTCTTTCTTCCAAAGTTTTATCCCCATATGCCCTTTGGATTTCCTCCGAGGCCCTTTCGATTTCTTCCTTTAATTCCCTTGCGGAGAACAGGGCGCAGCCCTTCCCCCTGATAATAATCTGTTCCAGCCCGTCCGAAGTGGCCACGGTCACTTCGTCTTTATTCCCATGCTCATAGGCAAATTTCTCAATATATTGATCCGCGGTTTCCGCTTCCTTCGTATATACCACATGAATGTTATGGAAATCAAAAATTTCCGTATCGTGCCCTTGTACACGATAAGCATCGAAGACAAGAATCAAATGGCATTTCCTGATGCCTTGGTAATTGCATAGGATATCCATCAGCCTTCCCCTTGCCCCATCTATGCTCACCTTTGCCAGCTCTTTTAGTTCATCCCATGCGAAAATAATATTGTAGCCATCCACCAGAAGGTATCTTTCCTTCTTTTTTTCCGGCTTTTGTGCCAGTTTCCTGTATTTTTCGTTCTCCTCAGCTTCCTGCCCCCCATAAATACGGATTCCGGATACTGCATTGGCGTTTTTTCGATTTCCTGGCTTTCCTTTCCCTGGGCCTCTCTTTCCGCTTTTATTGGCATACAGGGCTTTTTCCAAAATGGCATCTACTTCCTCCGTGCCCAGCCATTTACCGGTCTCCTCTTCCGGTACCTCTTTTCTTCTTTTCCTCTGTAAAAATCCGCTGTTTTCCCCCTCCACTTTCCTCTCATTACGCGTCAGGGGCAAATCGTATTCACCCTCTTGTGCCCAAGCATTGGAATTATTTTCTGCCCCTCCATATTTTCTATTTGAAAAGCAGCTTTCCACATGCATATAATCTTTGACCTCATCCCATTCAACGAAAAATCCTGCCCCATGGGCACAGAAAATAGATCCGGCTGGGTTTTCCGTATCCCTTTGCGCCACATAGCCGCTTCGCTCTATGATTTCCTCCTCATTATGGCACGGCTCATACCCCCTTAATGTGCAAAACAGCTTTCCATAGCCTTTCGTATAAGCCGTCACCTCCCTGGGATAATCCTGCATGGAAGCCACAGGGGCAAATCCTGTCAGCACTGCCGTCTCTTCCTCCAAATCCGGCGCCGAAAAAGAAGCCCCCCTCTTCTCCAAGTCTGCCATAGCGCGTCCAAGCATCTTTCCCGGAACTTCCAGCCGGAAATCATAATAAGGCTCTAACAGCACCGATTCTGCCTCCATCAATCCCTGCCGCACTGCCCTGTAAGAAGCCTGGCGGAAATCCCCACCTTCCGTATGCTTCTGATGCGCCTTTCCCCCTATCAGGGTAATCTTCATATCCGTAATGGGTGCCCCTGTCAATACTCCCTTATGTTCTTTTTCTTCCAGGTGGGTCAGCACCAGGCGCTGCCAGTTCCTCTCCAGCACATCCTCGCTGCAATCCGAAGAAAATACAAGCCCGCTTCCCGCCTCCCCTGGTTCCAGCAGCAAATGGACCTCCGCATAATGCCGCAAAGGCTCGAAATGCCCTACCCCCTCTGCTGCCCTGCTTATGGTTTCTTTATATACAATATTCCCTGCGCCAAAAGTAACATTTACCCCAAACCGTTCCAAAATCAGGCTCTTTAGAATCTCCGTCTGGACTTCCCCCATGATTTTCGCCTGTATTTCTTTCACCGTTTCATCCCACACAAGATGAAGCTGGGGCTCTTCTTCCTCCAGCTGCCGGAGTTTGGGAAGAAACAGCGCCGCATCGCACTCCGGCGGAAGTTCTATCTTATAGGTGAGCACCGGCTCCAATACCGGAAGGAATGACTCCATCTCCATACCCAGCCCTTCCCCCGGCCGGGTGTAGTTAAGCCCTGTCACCGCACAAACCGTCCCTGCCCCCGCTTCCTCTGCCTGCGTATATTTTTCACCGGAATAGATGCGCAGCTGGTTTACCTTTTCTTCCCAGAAACTGCCTTCCCTGCCGCCCGTTATGACTGCCCTGGCCCTTAGCTTCCCTCCGGTAACTTTTAGGAACGTGAGCCGGTTTCCCTGGTTATCCCTGGAGATTTTAAAGACCTTTGCCCCAAATTCTTCCGGGTATTCTTTTTCCCTTGTATAGGTTTGCAGCCCCAAAAGAAATTCGTCTATACCCACGGCTTTTAAGGCAGAGCCGAAAAAACAAGGGAATATTTTCCGTTCCGCAACCAGTCTCCTGATTTCTTCTTCAGCAATTTTCCCTTGCTCCAAAAAAATATCCAGCATTTCTTCCTCTGCCACCGCAATATTTTCATAAAATTCCCGTTCATCCCCTCCGGAAAGCTTTTCCGTAAAGTCGATGCACTCGCCGTTCAGCCTGCCCTTTATATCTTTGAGCAAGGCTTCCTTATCCGTTCCGGCCTGGTCCATTTTATTCACAAAGATAAATACCGGTATGCTATATTTCTTCAACAGGCGCCACAGCGTCAGGGTATGCCCCTGAACGCCGTCCATCCCGTTTATTACTAATACCGCCACATCCAATACCTGGAGTGTACGTTCCATTTCTGCCGAAAAGTCCACATGCCCTGGAGTATCCAGCAATGTTATCTGCCTGCCTCCCAAGGTAAAAACCGCCTGCTTGGAAAAGATTGTTATCCCCCTGCTTCGTTCCAGCTCATAAGTATCCAGAAAGGCATCCCTGTTATCCACTCTTCCCATCTGTCTTATCGTACCGCTAAAGTAAAGCATCGCTTCCGACAAAGTTGTCTTCCCCGCATCCACATGGGCTAATATTCCGATTACCAATCCATTTATCCTCTCAACACTTTCCCATCACTACGAAACATAATTGTCAAAATAGCCCTGTATCAAAATAACAGGAGTTCCTTTATCCCCGGAACCGCTGGTCAAATCACAAAGGGAACCGATTAAATCCGTAAGTTTCCTCGGTGTCGTTCCCTGAGCTGCCATATCCCCTACCAGATTGTCCTTCTTCTCACGGATACGGTTCTCAATCGCTTCTTTTAAGGCTTCGCCGGACAAATCCTTAAAGTCATTATCCGCCAGATATTTCAACTTCACTTCGTTTGGCGTTCCCTCTAAGCCCGGCGTGCTGGCAGGGGATACGCATGGGTCTGCCAATTCCCATATTTTCCCTACCGGATCTTTGAATGCCCCATCCCCATATACCATAACCTCCACATGCTTTCCGGTCCTGTCAAGCACCTCCTTCTGGATGTCCATCACGAGCCCTGTGCATTCTCTCGGGAACAGCTTTACGGAATTCTCCGTAGATTTGTTGGAGCCCAAAAGCCCATAGTTTTCATTAAATCCGCAGCCATCCATTGATGTATTCAAAATATCGTCCAGGCCGCAGACCACTTCTGCCCCGCAGGCCTTCAAAATCTTTTTTGTCCGGGCGCGGGTATGAATATCGCAGTTCAATACATTTTTCGTATATTTTAAAATTTTCCGGCAGTCATTGGCAAAAATCACTTCCACCTCTGCCCCTTCTTCCCGGATGATATCGCCATAATACTGCACATAGTCCACACCGGTAAAAGGATGTTTATTTTCTCCGAAAAGTTCCCTGTATTTCTCCAATGTGAGCAAATCGCTGTAAGGGTTGATGCCGGCATCGTCCAGCTTATCCAAAGAAACCAGTTCATTCCCCACCTCATCACTGGGATAGCTTAGCATGAGAACGATTTTCTTCGCCCCCTTTGCAATCCCCCGCAGGCAGATGGCAAAACGGTTTCTGGACAAAATAGGGAATATCACCCCTATAGTTTCGCCGCCTAATTTTTCTTTTACATCCTTAGCAATATCTTCCACCGATGCATAATTTCCCTGGGCACGGGCCACCACTGACTCCGTCACCGCAATCACATCCCTGTCGCGCAATGCAAACCCTTCGCCTTCCGCCGCTTCCAGAACGCTGTCCGTTACGATTTTTACCAGATTATCACCTTCTCTTATAATCGGACAGCGGATTCCTCTTGAAATAGTTCCTACTCTTCTTTCCATTTTTTATCCTCTCCCTTGCTCTTTTGTCTAATTTTTTATCAACGTACGCTCAAATTAACAGCAAATTCTATACTTTTTCCATCAGGAAAAAACCTCGCCTTGTCTATTATAATAGAAATGCGCCGGATTGAAAAGCCCTTTGCGATAAAGTATTTACGAAAAGCGCATGCTATAGTAAAATAATGCCATAATTGAGATGGTAACCATATGCATGGCTGCCCGCGGAACAAACAATGTATGAAGTGCACCTTTGTTCCTGTGCCATGCATCTTGGACATACACATAAACTCGCTGCTTTAGATATAGAAAGGAAATGAACCTATGGGAAGAGAAGATTACAGCAAAGCGTATAAACTGGGGAAAAAGGATTATCAGTCCCGGATGCTGCGGGGGAAGAAGCCTACCCTCCAGGTACTGGATGATATCATGCCGGAAAAAGGCTCCTATTCCGAATACCCTCTCGGCCTGGTACAGATTCCTACGGCTCAGATTGTAGGAACGAAAACTATTGGCAGAAGCAATTCCTTTGCCGGGAATTTTATGCCTATTTTAAAAGAAAATACGGAATTTGCCCAGAAATGGGCTTCCTTAAGCACCCACCACACGGAAGAGGGGATTCATGACCCGATTAAGGCTTATGAATATATGAATAAATTTTATGTGGAGGAGGGGAATAAACGGGTCAGCGTTATGAAGTTCTTCGATGCTGTCTCCATTCCGGGGGAGGTCATCCGTATTATCCCCAGGCCTACAGAGGAGAAGGAAAATAAAATCTATTACGAATTCCTGGATTTTTATAAGGCGGCCCCTATCAACTATATCTGGTTTACCCAGGAAGGCAGCTTTGCCAAACTGCAAAAAGCGGTAGGGAAAGAGCCCGGGGAAGTATGGACGGATGACGAACTGTTAAAATTCAGCGCTATCTATACACGTTTTTCCGCTGAATACAAAGCCAATGGCGGCGGAAAGCTGAGCATCACCCCGGGGGATGCCCTTCTATCCTTTATCAACTTGTACGGATATGACACTATAGATGAACAAACCACCAGCAGCTTAAAGAAATTAATTGCCAAAAGCTGGGAGGAATTCGAACTTTTACAGGAAGATCAGGATATTGAACTTAAAATGGAGCCCAGCCAGGATAAGAAAACCGTGCTCAGCATCCTGCTTCCTACCAACTCCCCCAAGCTGAACATCGCATTTATTTACGAAAAAACACCGGGAACTTCCGCATGGACCTATGCCCATGAATTAGGCAGGCTTTATTTGGAACAGACTTTCCCCGATGAGGTGCATACGGTCTGCTATGAGAACGGAACGCC
This sequence comes from Lachnospiraceae bacterium, assembly GCA_011958945.1. Taxonomy (GTDB): domain Bacteria; phylum Bacillota; class Clostridia; order Lachnospirales; family Lachnospiraceae; genus Kineothrix. The sequence goes on from BLLT01000104.1 coordinate 11,571, forward strand.
TGAAACCGTGGACGCCCTCATTGAGGATGCCATCGCCTTCGGAAACAACCTGATATTTACTACTACACCTGCCTTCGTACAGGCCAGCGTCAAGGCCGCCATCGCCTACCCGGATGTGCGTATTTTAAGCTGTTCGTTAAATACTTCCCATCGGTATATCCGCACCTACTATTCCCGGATGCATGAAGCTAAGTTCCTCATGGGGGCAATTGCCGGAGCCATGGCGGAGAACAACCGTTTAACCTATATTGCGGATTATCCGATTTACGGCTCTATTGCCAACATCAACGCCTTTGCGCTGGGGGCGAAAATGATTAACCCAAGGGCAAAGGTTTATCTGGAATGGTCTACGAAAAAGGAAGTGGATATTTTTGAAAAAATACGCGAAACGGAATCTTCCTGTATTTCCGGAAGAGATATGGTTATCCCGGAAGAGGCATCCCGGTTTTTCGGTATTTACCACATGGATAAGGGCAATCCAAGAAACCTGGCCATGCCTCTGTATCATTGGGGGAAATTTTATGAACAGCTGATACGCACTATCATGAACGGAAAGTGGAAATCAGATGACAGCCATTCCTCCACAAAAGCGATTAATTACTGGTGGGGAATGTCCGCAGGGGTTATCGATGTTATCTGTTCCCAGAATCTGCCTATCGGCACGAAACGTCTGGTAGAACTTCTGAAAGCAACTATTTGCACGGAACAATTCAACCCCTTCTCTGGCATCCTTTATTCTCAGTCCGGCATTGTGGCGGATGACCCGAACCAATCCCTTTCGCCGGAAGAGATTATGACGATGGACTGGCTGGCAGAAAACATTATCGGCTCTATCCCCACAAAACAGGAATTAACGGAACAGGCTGCGCCTGTCATCAACCAACAAGGGGTAAAAAAAGAAGCATAATTTACAGATTGCGGAAAGGCATGGTTTGAGGAATGAAGATATTGGCAATTGCGGATGAAGAGTCAAAATTTTTATGGGATTTTTTTGAGAAAAGCAAACTGGAGGATATTGATCTGATTATCTCCTGCGGCGACCTGGACCCACTCTATCTTTCTTTCCTCGTAACCCTGTCCACCGCACCGGTATTGTATGTGCACGGCAACCATGATACAAAATATGCAAAATATCCGCCGGAAGGATGCACTTGTATCGAAGACCAGATTTTCGTATATAAGGGAATCCGTATCTTAGGGCTGGGCGGCTCCATGCGTTATAAACCCGGGGCACACCAATATACAGAACGGCAGATGAGGCAGAGGGTTGCCAAATTATGGTTTCAGCTTTTCAGGAAAGGCGGCTTCGACATTTTAGTCACCCATTCCCCCGCTTACCAGCTCAATGACGGACGGGATCTCCCTCACCAGGGCTTTCAGGTCTTCCGCACGCTGCTGGAAAAATACCGGCCCAAATTTTTCCTCCACGGCCATGTCCATATGGCATACGGAAGGCAGCATAAACGTTATGACAAATACCAGGATACTCATATCATCAACGCTTTTGAACGGTGTGTATTTGAATTCGAGGATGAGAATCCCCAGGCGCATATCAGGTAAAAAAGAATTGGCCCAGCGGCCAATTCCAAAGAATGCTTCGCATTCTTTC
>BLLT01000105.1 GCA_011958945.1 Lachnospiraceae bacterium
CCCATTTTTAATGTGGGAAGTTTGAGTCATATCATAAATTTTCTGTTCTCTTTTAGATAATGTCTTACTTTCCTTTGCTGACTCTGCCGCAATTTTATTCAGAGGAATAGAAATTTTAAAAACATCATCTTCAAACAGTTCCGGCATTCCGCCTTCAGAATAGATTGGCGTATATTTATAAAGATTTCTGACACCGGAGCCAATTGTGTCAGTTCGTCCAATGTTTGCAAAAAATTGCTGTATCAATGGATTTTTAGGATATGGCGTAAATTCATCGCTCATGATATTTCCATGCCGCCTGGGCACACACCAGTTCTCCGTTTTTAACCAGTCTTTTTCAATAATCAGCTTTGCCGGATAAGCACTGGAAAAGTCTCTATGGACTAATATGTTTCCAATAACCTCTCTTGCTATCAAGTCTCTTATACTTGTATTTACATTATCTACAAGAAAAAATTTATCAGAAGTATGCTTGGCAACAAATTCCATAAGAAGCTCGTATGATTCAATCAAATTGGTTGCAACCTGCAATCTGTCATCATAGCGGTCTAAATTTTCAACCCGATAAATCGCATCTGTTACATAACCCGGACAACAGGAACGTATCACTTCATCTTTACCGAACAACAGTACTCCTGCAAGATTGTATCCCTGCACTCCCGACGAAAAATCCTTTTCCCACAATCCGGCACTTTTCAAAATATCCTGATCAGACATTTGCAGCCAGTCATGATCCGGTTTTCGGCTCTTGACAAGATTCCGTACCTTATTCATCAAATCCAGACGTAAATCATCCAGTGAAACATAGGGGAAAATTTTATGTTCCACATAAGTATTGCTTTTTCTATTGTACATATTTTGAAGCTGAATTGGTGAATCTGTGATGTCCATATCGCCATCTTCATTTCGGTCATATATCCTGTTAGCACATTTTTCAACGATTGGAAAATGGGCACACTGTCTCATACACATCATCATAAATCCCATTCTGACATTCTTTATATTCTATTGTTATCTTTTCATCTTTTGAAAGCAATTGAAGCATTAATTCTGTTGTCATTTTCGTTGCCTCCTAAAACAATTTGCTTACAATCCTTTTTTCTGCTTTTTTAAGTATACTTGCAATTCCCAAACACTTTCCAACGCATTTTGTAAATCTTCAATGATATCTGCCACCAATTCATCCGGTGTTGGCAAATGATCTAAATTAGCAAGAGGCTTATCCTTAATCCAAAAAATATCCAAGCTGGCTTTATCTCTTTCACTGAATATTTACGCCAGCGTCCTTCCTAATTTTCTTCTGACTAAATTTCTACACACAATAACGATTTTTTCCGATTATAACAGGTAATAAAATCTTGCAGATCTGAATCTGTCATAGGGTGCTGTTTTAAAGTAAAGTGCATATTTGTACGCAAATCATATATCCACACTTCTCTTGTTTGTATATCCGGACGGCTGGACACTTATCAAAAAAAAGTACATTTTCTTTTACTCCGGGCTTATAGAATATCCCGGTAGGCAGACAAAGAATGGTATGTAAATCGGTAGTTTCGAGCAGCTTTTTACGGACAATCCTACCATATTAATATTTTTTTGGTATCACTTTTTTAATTTCTGCAACACCAACCGGCACTCCTGCAACAAAAAACACATAATCAATCATTCTTTTTCTTCCGGATTCACTATCGTATCTCCTTCTCGCCATACTGTTTGCCATTATCTTTTATAATACCAACAATCCTGTAAATCAGCAATAAAAAATTTTTTGCCTGTAAGCCTTAGCTGACGGGGCTTCCGTACCCAACACCCTCGGCTCTTGGCATATTCTATGCACTATATACTATTATTTTCTGTCGATAAAACAACAACCCAATCCAAGTCTAAAAAATATAAACTTTCTATAAACTGCTTACTTTTTACCTTCTCCCATCTGCTATTAGTGAAAGGTAAAAAATTTTTCAAGAACAATTTCAAAAATTAGAAAAATCTTTCAGCAACTTCCATTTTCATAAAATCAGCATAACGTACAAGTAATTTTACATACGTTGTCATATAAGCAAAGGGAGGCAATATTTTGTCCTATACAGACTCAAAAAAAATTTGCAAAAATATTTTTAAGAATGGGGAAAGCACAACTTCTAAAGATAATTTTACCAAAGCATGGATTCACCTTATCAACCAGCTTGAGAAAAACAACGGATGTCAGTCTTCTCTTGCCATCCCTGTGTTTAACAATAAATCAGTTGAAGGGAAACGATAATTTACAAGTTTTTTGCTGCCATGTATAATAGGTACATGGAGCAGGCTTGTTTTTATCTCTTAAGGAGGGATAAAAACGAATGAGTAAGAAAGTAGCTATTTATTGCCGCTTATCTGAGGAAGATAAAAACAAACAATCTGTAACAGATGACTCCGGCAGCATCCAAAACCAGAAATCAATGTTACTGCAATATGCTATGGAACGTGGGTGGGAACTTTATAACATTTACAGCGATGACGACTACGCGGGCGCAGACAGACGCCGCCCGGAATTTAACCGTCTGCTAAAGGACGCGGAGCATCATAAATTTGATATTATCCTCTGCAAAACACAGTCACGTTTTACCCGTGAGCTGGAACTTGTAGAAAAGTACATACACGGACTTTTCCCTGTTTGGGGTATTCGCTTCATCAGTATTGTTGACAACGCAGACACCGCAAACAAGGGAAATAAAAAATCCCGTCAAATCAACGGGCTTGTCAATGAATGGTACCTAGAGGATATGTCCGAAAATATCCGCAGCGTTTTAACAAACAGACGGGTAAACGGTTTTCACATTGGTGCGTTTGCTCTTTATGGTTACAAGAAAGACCCCGCTCAAAAGGGACACTTGATAATTGATGAAGAAGCCGCTGCCGTTGTCCGTGAAGTATTTACCTTGTTTGCACAAGGTTACGGAAAAACCGCAATCGCCCGTATGCTCAATGACCGGGGCATACCAAATCCAACTGAATATAAGCGTTTGCATGGTCTACGCTACCAGCAGCCCAAAACCAAAAACAGCACCCTTTGGAAATACTTTGCTATCTCTGATATGCTGATAAACGAAATCTATATCGGAAATATGGTACAGGGCAAATATGGCAGCGTATCCTATAAAACAAAGCAGAACAAACCCCGCCCCAAAAGTGATTGGTATATTGTGGAGGGAACCCATGAGCCAATCATTGACCGTGAGCTATGGGGCAGAGTACAGGCGTTAATCTCACAGAAGGCAAAACCCTTTGATATTGGTACAATAGGTTTATTCGCAAGAAAAGCCCGGTGTGCCAACTGCGGTTATACTATGCGCTCTTCCAAAAATCGGGGCAAACACTATCTACAATGTTCAAACCGCCATATAGCGAAAGACGCTTGTATTGGTTCCTTTATTTCTGTTGATAAATTGGAACAGCTTGTGATTGACGAACTTAACCATTTAGCCGCAGAATATCTTGATAAGGATAAGTTAGCGCAAAACATAAAATTTTGTGATAACTTGCAGGAGCAAAAAGGCCACCTGCTTTCTGATATAGCAGTCTATGAAAAAAAGGTTGCGGAATATTCAAAAGGTATTCGGGAACTTTACATGGATAAGGTAAAGGGCTTAATATCCGAAAGCGATTATGTGGAAATGTTAAAGGAATTTACTGTAGACCGCGACCGTTTGGATCGTATGATTGCTGGCGGACAAAAACAGTTATCCGAAATCGAAGAAAAAATTGAGGCGGGTGATAATCGCCACGAACTCATTGAGCAATACACCAATTTGGAACACCTCACCCGTGAGATTGTGGAAACGCTGATTGATTATATATCTGTTGGCAAGCGTATTCCTGGAACAAGGGACGTTCCGATTGAAATTCACTGGAACTTTTAATCTGAATCTTATTGAGCAGGCTCAATAAGCATAAGTTGTTCTTATATGATTGCAGCAGAACAAAAAGCCCGCACAACCTACGACAATATTCTCCGCCTTGTTCATGACCAGGAAGTATGTGACCCTATTCGCTTCTTACGTGCAAGAGAAATTGTCCACTTCCAGAGATTCGGCGAAGCTTTACGCATTGTACAGGATAAACTGGATTCCAAGAACTTCTACGCCTTCAATCCTGAATTCGATAGATGCAAATCATAACAATATCATCTTTCAAGGGCCGCCCGTATTATTCGTGCCGGCCCTTTCATTGCTTGAGCATTCCATTACATTTTGGTGTTGGCTTTTTTTATATTATTATTTTGTACGGCGAAATAATGTCAGATAGCCGATTATTCAAAAATATATATCATCTTTTGGACAAAGGACATGCCACCGCCACCGAATTGGCGGCAAAATTTGAAGTTTCTACCAGAACCCCGTATAGTCCTTTTGTTTGCAAAAGAAATGGCCTGACAAATATATGATTTTACTCGGTTCTATGCATTCAGAATGTTACGGAAGGCATCCTCTTCATGTTTTTTTAGTGCTTGCAATAGCGGAACAGTCTGTCCTCTACCCATTTTGAAGAAATGATCTGCTTCCCCTCCCACATACCGCCATTCAGATATAATGTCCAATCTTTGCCATATCCATTGGTGTAAGCGTAAGTCCCCGGTCTGCCGCATGACATTAAACAATATCAGCACTAAAATACCCGCAATAATTGTAACATTTTTATTATTTTCCCCATGTTCTTCCTTTTTCGCCGTCAGCTTTGCCATTCCAAATAGAAAATATCCCATTAAAATACCATCCAAAGCTACTTCAGCACCCGGTACACCTTCGTTTCATAAGCCGCCAGCGCCACATTCCCCTGCGCCGATTCCTTGGTATCCATATCCTCGCAAGGCGCTTTCAAACAGATTTCCTGCTCTTTTGCCAGATAATTCAGCACAAACAGATAAGTTTCCCCATTCTTTTCCTTTACGCTGATTTCACAGCCCTCCGAAGCCTCCACTACTTCTTTCCAAGGGTTCAGGATTCCCGTATAAGCCATGAATGCTTTGACATTTTCCCTGGTGAATGTCCCTCCGAAATGGAGCACCTTTCCTTTCCCAAAAGTATTTTCGATTAAAGATGGCCTTCCTTCATAATAATCGGATTTATATCTGGCCAGCACTTTTGCATTTTCGCCTACAGGCTCCAGGATATCACTAAAAATGCCTGTCTCCAGCTGGTTGCCATCCCAATCCATGGAAACTGCATCATCAGCAGGCCCTACAAAAGTAAACTCTTTTACATCACTTCCTGTCAGTTGAGCCAAAATCCCCGGCATCGGTGTCATCGTGCATTTTCCGTTTTCATCTTTCATCCCTGTCCTGGCCCCCAGGATTAAGCACCCTCCCTGCTCTACATATTCTTTCAACACCGCTGCCTTCTTTTCCGACATCAAAATCCCATGTGGATAAATCAATACCGGATACTTAGCCAGTTCACAAGCCTCTGTCCCCTCAAGAAGATATACATAATCCATAGGTGTATGCTGCAATTGGGAAGCGGTAAAAATTTCCTCCTCACTGGCCCAGGTCAGTCGCTGATGCCATACATCTACCTGGGAATCCCATATATTGCTGTAATCCTGCACCACGGCAAAAGCTGCCTTATAATCAGCGCCTACTGTATCCCCAATGGCCTGTACCCTCTTATAAATTTGCCCGATTTCCTGTAGTTTCCGGTTATCCCTGTTATCATAATCCAAAATTCCATGCCAGTAAATCTCCGTTCCCATCGTGCAGGTCCGCCATCGGAAAAAGCTGACATAGTCCGCTCCGTGTGCAATGCTCTGCATTGCCCAAAGCATCATCTGGCCTGGTTTCGGCGCAGGCGCTTCCATCCGTGTGTTCCAGCCATTTGCCCCTGACTGCTGCTCCATAATCCCGAAATGAGGACAAATCGAGCGTACCTGAGCCAGCTTGTCGCTCCACCTTCTGTCATTCAAATGTTTTGCATGTTTCGGGTCTTCCGATAAACAATAAGCAAAATTCGGATAAGAATCATAAGTATACACATCCAGGGCCTCATCTGTCATTTTATGGTTATCCAGATTACGGAACATACCATTGGTAGTGATGAAATCCCCTTCTTTTATATATTTTTTCAGGATGCCGCTCTGCATATGGCAGAAGCTAATGGCACTTTCCGATACAAACCGGATATAATCCAGCATCTGGTGCGGATTTGTGGAATTATGTATCGTAGGGCGGGGCACATAAACCTCTTCCCAGTCCGTATATTCCTGATTCCAGAATACCGCCCCCCAGGCACTATTCAACGTCTCCAGATTCCCATATTTTCCCTGCAGGAATTTCCGGAAAGCTGCCGTATCGCTGTCCGAATAAAATTCATCCACTTCACAGTTGATTTCATTGTCAATCTGCCACCCTATTACATTAGGGTGTTTGGCGTAATGTTCCCCGAATTTATCTACAATCCTCCCGCAAAGTTCCCGGTATACCGGAGAATTATAGTTATAGTGCCGGCGCATGCCATGGCGGAATTTCACCCCATCCATCCGGCAGTTTAATACCTCCGGATATTTGTTGGTCAGCCAGGCTGGCGGTGTGGCAGTAGGCGTGCCGAAAATTACTTTCATGGGCGTTTCCTTCACCACATCCAAAAAAGAGTCAAAAAACTCATAAGTAAACTCCCCTTCCCTTGGCTCCACTTTGCTCCAGGCAAATTCGCCAATGCGGATTGTAGTTATCCCACAGGCAAGCATCCGCTGCAAATCTTCCCTCCAAAGGCTTTTATCCCAATGTTCCGGATAATAGCATGTACCAAGCGTCATTTTTTCCCATTGATAATTTTGTTTTTTCCTCATGATACTCCTCCGTTTCTTTCTACGTAAAATCTAAACAAATCTTCTCACAGCCCTACCTTTTAAATGTTATGACGGGCTAATAAACCGCAGGGATAGAAAAACTAACCCTTGTTCCTTCCCCCTTCTTCCCTTCAATCTGCAGCAGGCTTCCTTCCCCATAACATAACAGCAGCCTCCTATAGACGTTTTTAAGCCCAATGGACTTTTTCGTGTCATTTTCCCTGCATTTCTGGTAAAGGAAAAAAATTTCTTTTTCATCCATCCCCACGCCGTCATCTTCTATGACAAAAAATAACCGTTCGTCCTGTATCTGAACGGAAATATTCAGCATCCCCTTCCCTATTTTGGGCTCCAACCCGTGAATAATGGCATTTTCAATCAAAGGCTGGAGGATGAAGTTAGGCACCTGGCATTCCAGCGTTTCCTGGTCAACTTCATAGTGGACCGAAACCTTTTCCCCAAACCGCTCCTTTTGGATAAGCAGATAGTCCTTCACCGTTTTCATTTCCTCTTCTAAAGAAATGAAGCTTTCTTTCTGGATTGTAGCCCGCAGCAGTTCCGCCAAGGCTATGGTCATCTCCGAGATATCCATATCCCCTTTTTCCAAAGCCATCCAGCTAATCGTATCCAACGCATTATAGAGAAAATGGGGGTTAATCTGCATCTGCAAAAATTCCAATTCTGCCTGTTTCTGGGTCAATTCCATTTTGTATACTTTTTCGATTAAAGTCTCGATATTTTCCGCCATTTTATTATATTCCGTGCCAATCATACCGATTTCATCTTTTGTTACCACCTTTACCCTAGGGTATTTGTCATCTTTCCCCAACGTTTTCATGCTTTTAACCAGTTCCTGGGTAGGTTGCGTAATCCTGGAAGTAGCCAGCCGGATGCAGAAAAAACTAATAACCAGGACAACCAGCACAACCCCTACGGTAATCCATAAAAAGAGTTGTAATCTCCGGTTAAACTCTCTGGTGGAAACTGTCTGCACCAGTACCCAGCCATTAGGCATCCGGCTTCCTACGTAGTAAAAAGCCTGGGTATTGCTCAGCATATCATATCTGGCCTTTCCAAACTCCCGCAAGGATTCCACATCCAAAGGAAACTCTTTCCCCAAAAATTCCTCCCTGTTGGTTACGGTAATAATCCCTTTTTCATCCACCAGATAAGAAGCCCCTGAGTATTCCTGGGAAATGTCTTTTAGTATTTCCCCAAAATAGGAATTTTCATATATAATATTAATGTACCCGATGGGCTGCATTGTCTTTAAATCCAGAATCGCTTTGGCCGAGCAGATCCTGCCCTCATCCCCGGCCAGCCCCCACAAGGTAGTGCCATTCGCTTCATAAATTTCCTCTTCCGAAAAACCAAACAGCGTGCCGCCGATTTCCATCTTTTTTACCGAAGACTCCGTTCCATCCAGAGAAATTACGCTAACGGAAACCACATAAGACGCATAGAGGGCTTCCACTGCCAATTCCCTTTCGATAAGCCTTTGGCATTGCTGTAAACGATAGCTGTCCATCCCTCTTTGATTAATGTTCCGCAACTGATTCTGTATTGTCTGGCTGGAAAGAGTCTTCACATGAATATCTTCTATTTTCTGTATATTATTTTCCAGGTTATTTGTTGTTTGCCGGTTTACATCCTGCAAATAAGTTTGGGAAAGGGAACTGTATCCGTACCAAAATATCATCATGAACAGGACAATCAGGCCCATTCCCATGAGACCAATTAATATGGTGAAAATATACATCATTTTCCCTCTTATGCTGCCTGATATTTTACTCTTCATGAAGCCTCCTGTTCCAGTTAGCTGCCCCCTTATTCACATGCCAAAAGCTTACAAACCTTTGTGAATCGGCTTATCTGCCCAGATGCCCAAAGCGATTGAAGGGGCTAAGTTTCCCCATCCTCCGTCATTTCCAGTATTTCCTTTATCCGATAATGTTTCATCTCTTCTTTCTTCCGGAATTCCGCCGGGCTACAGCCAAAAGCTTTTTTGAATACATGCCCAAAATATTTTTGGTCACGGAATCCTATCTGGTCTCCAATCAGGCTGACTTTCATATGCCCCTGCATCAAAAGTTCCACCGCTGCCGCCAAACGGATACTGTTCAAAATAGCGCTAAAGGAGTATCCGGTCTCTTTTTTCAGCATTCTGGACAAATATCCAACAGAAAAATGGTATTTCTCCGCCAGGGAATTCAGCGATAAGCCCTGGGCATAATTTTGCGCCATATCCAACAGGATATCCATAGCCTGCCTGTTGATGCCCCGGAAATTCCATTCCATCTGCTCCGCGAAGTTCACGGAACCCGAAGCTGCCTCATACTGCCGCACGGCCATTTCTTTATACCTTTTCTGTTCCAGCCGCATTTTTACCCGCTCCACCGTATTCAGTATATCTTTTGGGCGCAGCGGTTTTAGCATATAGTCAAACACTTCATTGCGCAGCGCCCTCTGCGCATATTCAAAATCCGAAAAACCGGTCAACAGGATTACCGCCGTGTCCATGGCATACTTTTTAATATGCTCCGCCAAATCCAGCCCTGTCAACCCTGGCATCTTGATATCGCTGATGATAATATCTATCTCTTCATTTTTCAGAACCTCTATGGCTTCTATGCCGTTTTCCGCCTGATACACTTCATGGATGCCAATGCCCTCCCAAGGGAGGGATAACAGCCCTTTCCGTATTCGTTGTTCATCGTCAGCAATCAATAATTTCATTTTTGTCTATCCTTCACCCTTTGACAGCCCCGGCCACCATACCTTCCATGATGTGTTTATGAAGCCAGATATATACAATGATGCTCGGTATAATAGTAATGATTACCGCCGCAATTTCTACTACATAATTCGTTGTATACTGCCCTTGGAATTCCGTCAGCCCCACAGGCAGCGTCATTTTTGACGAGTCCGTCAGGAAAATCTGGGGCAGAAGCAAATCGTTCCAAATATTGATAAAAGTAACTACCGCCACTGTTACAATGGAGGATTGGGAAATCGGCATGATAATTTTAAAGAAAATCTGGTAGATATTGCACCCATCCATTACCGCAGCCTCTTCCATTTCCTTCGGCAAAGCCCCCATAAAACCGCTCATAATGAAAATAGCCATTGGAAAAGAGATTCCTATATGGGGGATAATGACCGCTAAATGGGTATTCAAAAGGTGCATTTTATTAAACATGGAAAAAAGCGGCACGATCATAGCGTATACCGGAATCATCATTCCCAGAAGAAAAACTTGCAAAGCCGCTTTTGACAGCTTCCACTGCATCCTCATAATCGCATAGGAAACCATACTGCTTAAAAGTACTGCAACTACTACTGCCGATACTGCAATAATAACAGAATTTCCAAAATATTGCAAAATATGCCCTTCCGTTATAGCCTGCATGTAATTCACCAAGCTGAAGCTTTCCGGAAGCCCCCATGGGTTGGAATAAAGTTCGCTGTTACTTTTAAAAGAACTCAAAAAGAGCCATAACAAAGGATACAAACATAAAATTGTAAAAAAAATAAGAACTACATATTTAAGAACAAGAAAAACACTTTCTTTGGTAGATATTTTCATTCTTTACCTCATTTCTGCGCATCCTTACGCCGTTGTATAATATTTTTCAATATCCTCTAAAATTCCACCTGTTCTGTACGGAATATAAAGTTTGACAGCAGAACGGAACACATGCACAAAACCAGCAGGATTACACCGATTGCTGCGGAATATCCATATTTCAAAGTACGAAACCCCTGATAGAACATATAGGTGGACATCAGTTCCGTTGCATGATTCGGCCCCCCGCCGGTCATAACCGCCACCAAATCATAATATTTTAAAGAACCTGTGATAATCAATACAGCATCTATCTTCAAAATCGGTTTAATCAGGGGGAAAGTAATGGATTTAAACTGTACCCATTTGCTTGCCCCGTCAATTTCCGCAGCTTCATAATAAGAAAGCGGAATATTTTTCATCGCTGCAATCTGAATTACCATATGGTACCCTACAAACTGCCACATAACCACAATAATAATACAAAATAGTGCTAAATTTTTATCAGCCAGCCATACATGCTGCAAACTTTCCAGTCCGATAATTTCCAAGAACTTATTAATTAGCCCAAACTCGGAATTGTAGACAAAAGTCCATGTAAGGCCCACTGCTACGCCGCAGATTACGCTGGGAAGGAAAAACACTGTCTGGAAAAAATGGCTTCCTTTTATTTTCTGAAACAAAATATTTCCAAACAGCAGCGCCAGCGGCAAATGGGCAATCAATGAGCCGATTACCATAAGAATATTATTTCTTAAAGCCCCAGTAAAAGTTTTATCCTTAAATAGATTTATGTAATTTTTTACCCCTACAAACTTGCTGGGGCTCATTAAGTCCGTTTGCAGAAAACTTACGTATATATTATAGCCAATCGGCACAAGGACGAAAATGGCATATATGATAAAAGCCGGCAAAACAAAAACGGCAATGCTTTTCTTATTTCCAAGAACCTTATTCATGACATCCCTCCTGCTTCTATATCCATGATATTTTGCCTGTTTTTTTAAAAGAGAGGCAGCCCATACAGCGCCCCTCTTTTTCTTTTGATTTAAACCGTATTCAGGCTACAGCTTTTCATGCCTTTTACCTGTCAGCATTGTCCTCTGCAAACTGCTGCAAAGCGTCAAAAGCTGTCTGCGCATCCTCGCCTCCCAATACCGCTACACATGTATTGTTGAATTCAACGCCTTCCCCTGCGCCGAACTGCCTATCCCACCAAGGGGTTAACCCTACTTGGGAATTGGAAATCGTAATGATATCCGTCATAAGGGAAGAAAGCTTGGACTCGTCGATTTCATAATTCCCAGCCGGGATTCTGCCACAGTCATATAAAAGCATATCTTCGCTTTCCTGGGAAGTCCAGTATTTCAGGAATGCTACCGCTGCATCCCGGTTTTTACAGGTTTCCGAAACAGCAAAGCTGGTATCTATAGAACCTACAGAAATATTGTTATACTGTGCATCATAAGCCGGAAGAACAAATGCCCCTGCATTTTCACCCATATCGCTGAGTTCTATATTAGCCGCTTCCCATGCGCCCATAAAATACATTGCCGCTTTTCCTGCAAAAAACTGTTCTTTGGATTCTTCCGGCCCCATGCCTATATATCCATCCTGGAAAAAGCCTTTGTCCGCCATATCTTTTACTTCCTGTGCTGCTTTTACATGGGTTGCATTGTTCCATTTTTCCTTTCCATCGCAAATGTCTTTAAACATTTTATCCCCTGCCATGCCCCCTGCTATTTGCTGTACGAACTGAGCCGGAATCCATGCATCCGTTCCGCACATTGCCATAGGAGTTATTCCTTTATCCTTCAAAGTTTGGCAAACATTGAGGAATTCCTCGTAGGTAGCAGGCACTGCAACTCCATTATCCTCAAAAATCTGTTTGTTATAAAACATAACACATAAAGATTTCTGGGTAGGCACACCGTAATTTTTCCCATCATAAGCTACCAAATCCAACGTTCCATCTGCAAAAGAATTTTTCCATTCTTCATCTTCGTTCAGGTAAGAAGTGATATCCACCACTTTGCCGCCTTCCACAAACGGCTGCAAATAAGATAACTCCCAGGTAAAGAAAATATCCGGCGGAGCTGCCTCCATTTCCTCCGCTGCCCCCGCTTCCGCAGCCGGAAAGCAGGCTTCCTGTCATCGTTGTAACGAGCAATAATGCTATTGTTTTCTTTGAAAAAATCCTTTTCATATCATACCTCCATGATTATTTTTGTTATATTTACTTTAGCATTAATCACTTTGACGAAACAGTCATATTTTTTACCTAAAAGGCTAAACATTTTGACCAATTTATATTTGTACAATTTCCAAAGCCCATCGGAATGATTTCTGATATATATCCTAATGGGGTTTTTTTGTGCAATCTGACAAGATCCATCTATGGTCCGCTGGGCCAGCTCTTTTTTACCTCTGCATGGGGCTGGCTGTACATTAAAAAGACGCATAGTCCTATGCGCCTTTGATTTTTTTCTATTCAATTGATTTTGATTTTTATCTGCTATTCCTGTGTATGTGCAAGAACTATTTTACATTTCTGGCAATAATATGCTTTCGCTTTATACCCATGGGCTTTTAAAAGATTAATACTGATTAACTCAAACTTCCCACATT
>BLLT01000106.1 GCA_011958945.1 Lachnospiraceae bacterium
CACAAGAACTTTTAATACGTTATACTAGTATGTAAGATTATCTACTTTGAAAAATTTCTCAATCAGGAAATAGAACAGCAGGCATTCCAGCACAATGAACACGGCGATAGCACTGCCGCTCCCATACTCCATTCTTGTAAAAATAGTGGTGTACATCAGCGTGCTCGGCACTTCGCTGGCATGGAGCGGCCCACCTTTTGTCAGTACCCAAATCAAATCGAATAATTTCAGCGAGCCTATCACCGCAAAGGTCATGCTCACTTTAATGGTACTCTTGATTAAGGGCATGGTAATCATAAATGCCATCTGCTTTTCATTCGCCCCGTCTATCTGCGCCGCCTCATAAATTTCGGCCGGAACCCCTTTGATTCCTGTATAGAGAATCAGCATATGATAGCCGATATACTGCCAGATAATCGGGAAAAAGGATGCCTCCAGCACCAGCTTCGTATTTCCCAGCCAATCCTGCCCCTCCAGGCCCAGTTTTTGCAGCAAAGCGTTTAAGGCCCCATAGTCCGCATTATAAATTTTTAAAAAAAGTTGTCCGATTACTACTGTGGAGAGCAACACTGGGATAAAATATATCGTCCTGTAGACCCCTTCTCCCCTAATATTCCTCGAAAGCACAATGGCAAAAAACATGGCCGGAATAAGCTGCCCGATGACCGATGCCGCCGCCAGGATGAGAGAATTTTTCACTGATGACAAAAAAGCATCATTTTTCAGGAGATCCAAAAAATTCTCTATCCCCACAAAAACCTTCTGCCCAATCCCGTTCCATTCCAAAGTACTGTAATAACACGATATAATAATGGGTATAAACGCCATTACAAAATAAATTACAAATGCCGGAAAAACAAATATAAAATAAGCTTTTTTATTTCCCAGAATCTTGTTCATTGATCCTTTCTCCATAAGATATTTCCTCTTGTATGTACAACGCCTAATGTTGCAGCCCCTTTCTTGTTCCTGGCAAGCTTTCTACAGCCGCCATCGTTTCCTATAATAAACTTTTTTTATTCGTTTAACTCCTGAAGGTTTGCGCAGAACTCTTCCGGTGTTACCGTGCCTGCAATCAGGTTTGCAATTTCGTTCATAAGCGTATCCGCAGCCGAGCCTCCTGTCAGGGAATCCAGCCAGTATACGTATCCGGTAGCATCTTTTGTCAGGTTTGCGATTTCCTGGGAAAGGCGATTTAACTGGGAAGTATCTCCCATGTCAGCTTCCCATGCCGGCATCCCAGAACCTGCCAGATATTGGTCTTTAGACATTTTTTCACAAATATACTGTGCCACTGCTGCCGCTTCTGCAGGATGTTCCGTGCTGCTGCTTACTAAGAAAGTCTCTCCGGAACCGCCATGGAATTCATCCATCGTTCCCTTTCCTCCCTCAATTACCGGGAATTTAATAACGGAAATTTTTCCTTTTACTGCCGCATCGTCTGCTTCGCAGTCACCATTTAACCAGCTGCCCATAAACATCATTGCTGCCCGGCCCTGCTTAAATGCCGCTACCGCGTCATCTTCCGATGTTCCCATAGCGCTCTCGCCGAATCCGCCCCTTGCTGCCAAATCCTGCACATATTTTGCCGCTTCTATTAATTCCGGCGTGTTATAGGAACCTTCTCCCATCAAAGCTGCATTAAAAGCTTCTGCCCCAGCCATACGGATCGCATGAATGCCAAAAATCATAAGCCCCGGCCACAAATCTTTTTCCCCAAGGGAAATAGGGGTAATGCCTGCTGCCTTGAATGCATCTACCGCTTCCAGGAACTCATCGTAGGTTTCCGGTATTTTCACGTTATTCTGCTCGAACAATTCCGTATTCACATACAGAGAGGCTACTGCCACACTGTAAGGATATCCGTACATCTTGCCGTCAAAGGTGAAATTGTCCAATGTTCCCCCAAGAATCCTGGCGCTTACTTCATCGGTGATATAATCATCCATGGGAAGAACCAGCCCTGCTTCCACATAAGGCGCCATGGTTCCTGCCCCCCAGTTGAAGAACACATCCGGCAGTTCGTTTCCTGCCATAGCTGTTTTCAGCTTCACTTTATAAGATTCCGATTCCGTTCCTTCATGCACCACGTTCACATTAGGCATATCCGTCTTAATGGATTCCAATGCGTTATAAAAAGCAACATAATTCCCATCGGTGGAATTGGGGTCCGAGAACTGTGACCAAAGTGTAATGGTAACTGTTTCCCCGCCTGCCGCATCCGCTGTTTCGCTTTCTCCGGCATCTTCTGCTCCGGAATTGCCCTCTGCTGCCGGGCTATTCTCCTGCGTTGTGCTTTCTGCTGCCGGTGCATTTCCGCTTTCCTGTGCTCCGCTTCCGCATCCTGCCAAAGAGGCCGCCAAAACGACCGACATCAATAGGCCTGTCATTTTTTTCAATACTGCTCTTTTCATAATCTGTCTCCCTTCGTTTTTTGTTTTTTGGATGATTTCATTTTATCCAGAACAAGCCCCGATTCAAATGGAAATATAAGATTTTATCTTGTGATTTTTTTACTTTATAAAAGAAATTTTGTGAAAATTGGAATAAAAGATGGATTTTTTTTACTTTAACTTTTTTGTCCGTTTCCTGCTTCTAAGGAATATGGGAAGTTATTTCGAGACAGTTCCTAAGCCTGCACAACAGACAACGCATTCTCCCTGCACAGTGTTCCGTTTTGTCAAAGTCTGTACTGGGGGAATGCGCCATCCTAACAATTCCCGGTATATACATATTTCAAATATTTTCCCGCCGCTTCTGCCAGCTTATACACCTGTTTTACTTCTGTTGCCCTTTTTTCCCTCATGTGGAACTGTGGAAAAAAACGGCTCACATGTAAGGGAATCTCCCTTCCAAGGGATGCAATCCATTCCGCTTCCGCTTCCATCTCTTCCAGCCTGTCGTTTTCCCCCGGTACAATCAATGTAGTCAGCTCTACATGGCAATCCCTAACTGCACGGGCAATAAACCGCTTTACCGTTTCCAAATCCCCGCCCAGTTTTTTATAATAGTCCGCCCGAAAGCCTTTCAAATCAATATTCATAGCATCTATATAAGGCAGGATTTCTTCCAATACTCCCAGCGAAGCAGAGCCATTGGTCACAAGGACATTATCCATACCCGCTTCTTTTACCAGTTTGGCTGTATCCCGTACATACTCCCAGCCCACCAACGGTTCATTATAAGTAAATGCCACGCCAATATTTCCTTCCTCCCGGCATTCCGTTGCTTTATTTGCCAGCCACTCCGGAGAAAGGTATACTGCCCCCACAGTCTCTTCCGCCGTCTCCCCATCAATCATTGAGATTTCATGGTTTTGGCAAAACGGGCATCTCAAATTGCATCCATAGCTTCCTACCGACAAAATCATGCTTCCGGAACGAAACCTTTTCAAAGGCTTTTTTTCAATTGGGTCCAAAGCCAAAGAGGTGGCCATCCCATAGTTTTCACAGATTATCCTGCCATTTTCATTTTTCCTCGCCCGGCATATTCCCCTCTGTCCGTCCCCTAAACTGCAGCGGTGCATACATGACTCACAGACTATCCTCATAACCCATTCCTCCTGCCTTTCCCCTTTATCCCCTCACATATCCTTCCATTTTCATGTCATTTTTCCATGCCATAGTGTATTGACACCTCGTCTATCACCCACAGCAACAAATCTGTATATAACCGGAAAAGCCAGCCACAAAAGGCTGGCACAAAAAATCCGAAAGACATTTCAATAATGCCTCACCACTTCAAACCTCTCCAGCTGCACCTTCTCTTCTTCTCCGATTCCGGCCTTCCTCTTAGCTATCCCAATCTGCTCCTCCACCGTATCCACGCCTTCCAGATTGGGCAATAAAAGGCCTCTCTTATATCCTTTTGTCACCACAACCCCATATTTCTTCACATCCAGTTCATCCGGCGAGTCTATTGATTCCATGCTGCCCAGCACATCCACGCTAATCGCCAGCCTGCCCAGTTCCTCCGGCTCAATGGGTGAAAACCTGGAATCCTTAGCAGCGGCGCTGATTGCATTTTCTATAATCTCTTCCGCTATAGAAGAGCGCACCGCCTGAATGGTTCCGATGCATCCCCGCAGCTTCCCGTCTTCTTTAATGGATACAAAAACCCCCGCTTTGCCGCTATACATTTCCTCCGGCAACTCTTCCGGCACTTTTATTTTCTGACCTTTTCCAACGTATTCCTCTATGGTTTTCCGGGCGAGACGCACATAAGCATCCTCTTTCTTCCTTTGCTCTGCCAAAAGCCTTCTGTGAATTTCTTCATATTGCTCCCCAAAATTTCTCTCCGAATTCCTCCCCTGCACCATATAGCTGCAGATTCCATACCCTACGCCAAAAGGTCCTTCATAAGAGAGTCTTTCCGGTATCAAATTCATTTTGTCCAATGCCCCTGCCATTACCGTAAAGGAACGATGCCCGCATTCCCCTGCCTTTTCGCAAAAGCCCTCCTGAAATTCCAGCAGTTCTCCGAAAGCGCCCCTTCCCATCACATCCATAATGCGGCTGTCATAAAGCGGCCCTTCTGCCTGATAACCATAAGGGCCATCTTCCTTTAGGCGATGGGATAAATCTCCGCTGCCAATCAAAATCACCCTTTTGCCCAAAGCTTCTGCGGCCTGCTGTATGCACTGCCCCAGTTCATAATGCCCAATTAGCGGCAAGCCGGATAGGCCGATTCTTACCAGCTGATAATTCTTCCAATATTGCTCTACGAAAAACAGAGGCACCATAGTACCATGGTCCAGCTTTTTCTCCCGTTCTCCCAGTATCCCTGCCGGAAGATGCTTTTCATCCGCCAGCATACATAGCTTTTCCACGAATTGGGTGTCATATGACACTTCCATTTTCACCCTCCCTGCGCGAAACTGGCTAAAGTCACCCTTTGCACCCTTTCCCGGAGAAATATGGAAATAATCGGCGTACATAATCTGATGGGGGGAAATAAGCACAATGGTTTCCGGCTTCAGTTCCCCAATCTTTCCTGCTACTCTATGATATGCATCTATCGTATCCTGAATTTTCTTTTCTTCCCCTTTTCCCACCTCCGGTACAATCAACGGCGGATGGGGTACCATGAATGCTCCAATAATTCCCATGATAATGACCTGTCCTTTCTTTCCTCATATATAGCAAACATGTGTGCAGATATTATTTTTCGTCTATATATCTTCTGATTTCCTCATCAGTGAGATTGTATTTCTCTTTTACAATTCTTGCGATTTTACCACTCTCATACCCTAAGTCCTGGAGAATTTCTATTGATTTCTGCATTCCTTGCTGCATTCCTTCCTGCAGCCCTTGCTGCATTCCTTCCTGTATTCCTTGCTTCATTCCTTCCTGCAGCCCTTGCTGCATTCCTTCCTGTATCCCTTGCTTCATTCCTTCCTGCAGCCCTTCCTGCATTCCCTTCTCCATCCCCTTTTGTATTGCTTCCTTTTTAAACACTTCCAACTCCGTCTTCATCACTCTCATCAATGCCGGTCCCATATTTCCCTCTCCTTTCCATTCTTCCATCCGCCATTCATTGGCTTGAATACTTACCTCCAAAACAGAATCCGCCAATTCCCTGTTCAGTTTGCCTTCCAATTCCCTGACTTTTTCTACCAGCGCTTCCATCTCTTGCATGCTTATCTTTTCCGACAGTGCACGCAGCCATATATGTATATCCTCGCCCAGTTCCCGTGTTACTACTATCTGTGTAGGGAAAAGCACTTTCCCTTCAATATAATAAATTCCTCTGTATGGGTTTGTAATAAGAAAGCCCTGCTTTTTCAGATACTGCAGCAACCCCAATGGCTTAATATCCCTGACAAGAGAAACTGTAATATCATCCGCTTTTATTGCATCTACCTTTGCTCCGCAAGACTTATACAGGCAGGCATAGGCTGCCGCTTTGTAAAAAGTGTCAATATTCAGATGGTCTTCCGGAGATTTGTATTCCATAATATTATGCCCTTTGAATATATGGCCTATTTCATTATCTATCCGTATATCTGAATTTTTTTTAATTACTAACAGATCAATTTCCAGCGGCTTTGTATTTAAATTAAACTCCTTTTGGATTATTAAATCATCCCTGTTTTCAGCTAACTCCAATCCCATAGCCGCTGCGAATCCCGGATGCCATTGTATTTTTGTATCTCTCACTGAATCCTCCTTTGTTTATTATAACACATGTAAACTGACATGTGCATCAACACAATGAATGTTTATAAAGTTTCCTGATGGGTAATAAAAATTTTTCTGAAGCTGCTTCATTTAATACCTGAAGCTCATGAGAATACCTACAGAATTTTGATTTGAATAATTAGATGTACTAAAATAATTATTAGTAATAGTTTACCACAAAGTGCCTTGCCTGTCCATAAATTTTGTCTCTTGATGATTTGAGGATTTGATTCCTCATTGTCATCATAAATGCGATAATCAGCGAAATGCCCATACAAAATTCCCAACATATTTCATATAGGATTCGAGCATCAAATGTCTTTTTTAAATCAGACTTTTGACGCTCAAATCCTCTGGGATTATTTTTTTGCCATGCCCATTTTTTCCAGTTTCCCCTCTTTAATTTTCATACGTATCTTCTATGGCTTCCTGCATCCGGTTTGCCATATCTTCTATTGCCTCCGCTGTCTATCCTTGGAATTCTTTATCATACGTTCTTCTATTAGGGAAGCTGCCTAACACAGCCTTACCTCACCGCCTCAAACGCCTCCTCCAATGCCGCAATCAAATCCTCCACTTTCTCAATCCCAATAGACAGGCGGATGGTATTGGGTTTAATGCCCTGTTCGTGCAGTTCTTCTTGAGTGCACTGGCTGTGGGTTGTGGTGGCGGGGTGGATAACCAGTGATTTCACATCCGCCACATTGGCTAACAGCGAGAAAATAGCCAGGTTGTCTATAAATGTCTGTGCCGTTTTCCCATCCCCTTTAATTTCAAAAGTAAAAATAGAGCCGCCGCCGTTTGGCAAATATTTTTCATATAAATCGTGGGTGGGTTCTCCGGGCAAAGAGGGATGGTGCACCGCCTCTACCTGGGGATGGGCATCCAAATATTCCACTATTTTCAGAGTATTGCTTACGTGGCGCTCTACCCTGAGCGATAAGGTTTCCAACCCCTGTAGGAAAAGAAAAGCGTGGAACGGGGAAAGTGTCGCCCCGGTATCCCGTAGAATCACTGCCCTGATGTAAGTAACAAAAGCTGCCGGCCCAGCCGCATCCGTAAAAGCAACACCATGATAGCTGGGATTTGCCTCGGAAATCCATGGATATTTCCCCGAAGCCCTCCAGTCAAAGTTCCCGCTGTCAATAATCACCCCTCCGATGGCAGTTCCATGGCCGCCAATAAATTTAGTTGCGGAATGTACCACGATATCTGCGCCGTATTCTATCGGACGAATCAGATATGGCGTAGCGAAGGTGGAATCCACCACCAGAGGAATACGATATTTATGGGCCAGGTTGGCTAAATTCTCCAAATCCGCCAGGTTGGAATTGGGGTTTCCAATCGTTTCCACAAAAATCGCCTTGGTATTTTCCTGAATCGCCGCTTCAAAAGCACCTTCCTCATAAGGGTTCACAAATGTAGTGGCCACACCGTTGTTCAGCGGGAATGTATGCGCCAGATAATTGTATGTACCGCCATAAATCGTCTTGGATGCCACAATATGTTCCCCGGACTGTGCCAGCGCCTGAAAGGTATATGCCAGAGCCGCTGCCCCGGAGGCTACCGCCAAGGCTGCTGCCCCTCCTTCCAGGGAAGCGATTCTCTGTTCAAATACATCCTCCGTAGGATTTGTCAGCCTGCCATAAATATTGCCCGCATCCCGCAGCCCAAAACGGTCCGCCGCATGCTGTGAATTGCGGAACACGTAAGATGTGGAAGCATAAATCGGAACCGCCCTGGCGTCCGTGGCCGGGTCCGCCTGCTCCTGCCCGATATGCAATTGCCTTGTTTCAAATGCCCAGTTTTTTGAATTTTTAATATCTCCCATTTTTTATATTCAACCTCCTTCTAAAGTCCGAAGCATACTACTTGCATTGCCTTTCCAGAATCCACTGCAATTTCTGTCAGCCATCCGCTACGGCTTTGTTCTGTATTCATATTAACATACTAGGAATTATCTGTCTAATAAGAGATAAAAATATCCGGTTATAGCTTGAATCTATAACCGGATATTCGTTCCCTACATTTTCCCTAAATCCCCAAATACCGTTTCATCGCTTCGATATACCGCTCCCCCATTTCGCTAAGTATAATATTCCGCCTTGTAATATAGCCAATCTCCATTTCGCTGCCGGGGTTCTGTTCATCCGCCTCAAAGGGTACGGCCACATATTCGTTCCCGTTTAATTCCTCGCAAATGATTCCTGAGCAAAGCGTGTACCCGTTCAGCCCCACCATCAGGTTCAGCATTGTAGCCCTGTCATTGGCCTTAATCATCCGGGCATATTCGTTTGTGGTAAGGATTTCCTCCGCTAAGTAGAAAAAGCTGTTATCCCCTTGCTCGAAAGAGAGGCAGGGGTAATTTTCCAGCTGGCTAAAGCGGATAGAAGTTTCTTTGGCCAACGGATGGTTTTTCCAAATATACACATAGGCCTGACAGTCAACCAAATGGTGAAATTCCAGATTCGCACTATTTAACAGTTTCATCATGGATTTTCTGTTAAAATCGCAAAGGTACAAAATACCCACTTCACTTTTTAACGTGCTCACATCGCTGATAACTTCGCAGGTTTTCGTTTCCCTGATTGCAAATTCGTATTTTGAAAGGTCAAATTCTTTTACCATATCAACAAAGGCTTTTACTGCAAAAGAATAGTGCTGTGATGATACTGCAAATTTCTTTTTATAGTTTCCGCCCTTCCCATACTTTTGCAATACATTTTCATAGCTGCTGTAAATTTCCTTCGCGTGGAGCAGAAACTCCTGGCCGTCATTTGTCAGCGTCACGCCCCTGCCGCTGCGGTAAAACAGCACAATGCTCAGTTCTTTTTCCAGTTCCTTTACGGCGCTCGTCAGAGATGGCTGAGATACATATAAAAGTTCGGCCGCCTTATTCAGGGATTTAGTTTCTGCGATTGTAATAATGTAGTGCAGTTGTATCAATGTCATTTCGGCATATATTCCTTTCAGGCTTTTAACTGTTGGGCACACTGCCCCTGCTTTGGATTAAGCGCTGTAAATGCTGCACTCTTCCAAGAAAAGCTTATGAATCCGGTCATCTTCGTCCAACTCAGGATGGAAAGACAGCCCAAGCTGGCTGCCGTATTTCACGGCCACAGCTTTCCCGTCGAACCGAGACAGCACTTCCACTCCATTTTCCACATTTTCAATATATGGGGCACGGATAAACGTCATCGGTACAGTACCGACCCCTTCCATATCCTGAACCGTGCGAAAACTCCCCAATTGTCTGCCATAGGCATTTCTTTTTACCGTCACGGGCAGCGTACCGAAGTACACACGGCTGTCATTGGACAGCTTTTCCGCCAGCAGGATTAACCCGGCACAGGTTGCCAGTACCGGCATCCCGCCTTCAATCTCTGTCTTCAATGTCTGGAACATATTCAGTTCCCGAAGCAGCTTTCCCTGCACCGTGCTCTCCCCTCCCGGCAGAACTAAGCCTTCGAACTTTTTTTCCAGATCGCTTTTCTGGCGGAGTTCTATGCACTCCGCCCCCAGCCTGGCTAGCTTTGTTTCATGTTCTATAAAAGCGCCTTGTACAGCAAGTATTCCTATTTTCATTGCAGCAACCATCCCTTTCTATCATATCCGCTCCCCCATCTCCCACAGCGCTTTTCTCCTCCTGTGCACACATCTCCTCATTCCGTATACGCATTTCTCTCATCTTGCGCACATATCTCTTCATCACGTATACATATTTCTCACCTTGTGCATATGTCTTCATCACATTCGGGCCTATTTTCCCCGTTCCGCCATCAGCAGATCTATTTCCTGCTCATTGATGCCCACCATGGCTTCCCCTAAATCTTCCGAAAGTTCTGCCAGAAGCTTCTTATCCTGATAATTGGTCACAGCTTTTACAATTGCTGCCGCGCGTTTTTTCGGGTCGCCGGACTTAAAGATGCCGGAGCCCACAAATACGCCTTCCGCTCCAAGCTGCATCATCAACGCCGCATCTGCCGGTGTTGCCACACCCCCGGCGGCAAAGTTCACTACCGGAAGCCTGCCGTTCTTGTGGACGTACTCCAAAAGTTCATAAGGAACTCTTAAATTCTTAGCCTCTTCAAACAACTCATCCTCTCTCATGGAAACTGCTTTCGCTATCTCGCCGTTCATCCTGCGCATATGCCGCACGGCCTGCACCACATCCCCGGTTCCCGGCTCTCCTTTTGTACGAATCATGGATGCCCCTTCTTCAATCCTCCGCAGCGCTTCCCCCAAATCCTTGGCGCCGCATACGAAAGGAACTTTGAACTGTCTTTTATCAATGTGGTAAACATCGTCCGCCGGGGAAAGGACTTCGCTTTCGTCAATATAATCAATTTCTATCGCTTCCAGAATCTGCGCCTCCACGAAATGCCCAATTCTGCACTTTGCCATCACCGGGATGGACACCGCTTCCTGAATCCCTTTAATCATTTTCGGGTCACTCATCCTGGAGACACCCCCTGCAGCGCGGATATCCGCCGGAATCCGCTCCAACGCCATGACCGCGCACGCCCCCGCTTCCTCCGCGATTTGAGCCTGCTCCGGCGTGGTCACATCCATAATTACCCCGCCTTTTAACATCTGTGCCAGCTGTTTATTCAATTCAGATCTTTCTGATGACATTACTTTTTCCTCCATTGTTCCAATAGGTATTCTGGCAACACATATCCGGATAAAGAATTACCATTTGCTATGTATTTTAAATTCATATTGGCTTTGTTTAAATATCCAATTTGATATTTTATGACCAGTCCAGTCGTAGTGCATAAATCACTTATCTTGCCCTCTAAATATCTGTATAGCCGCACATATAAAAAAGTGGCTTCGATTCTTCGTCTATTTATGTCTATCTGATGGCAGATTTTCTTATAAAGAAATAAAGCCTAGCATAATCGCCAGACTATATTTCTAACAGGAAAAAAACTGTAAATTTTCATATGAACTCATTAGTATGCCATAAATTGGTATTATATCAATACAATAATGCCTACTCTTCTAAATGGTTTAAACAATAATTTTATATCTGTTCAATTAATTCTTTTGCAGTCATAATCTGTTCCTCTGCTTTTTCTTTTGTGGCGATATAGAAATCATCGTAGTCACTGGCATGGCGAATTTCTTCCGCCCGAGCAATTCTCCTTCCAAATGTTTTGGGAAAAATTTCCGTCTTTACATAATCTCTATTAAAATTAGCCAATGTATCTTTATGACGTTTATAGGACTTCCCATCTAACGCATGAAGAGCCGATATTGCATGATAAATCGCATAATAAGCTCTATTATTCGCCCCTCTGTATTCTCCTTCTTTTAGAAGGATAATGGATGATTGAAATCACTTTTCGCTGTTTCGATGCGGTAATGTACTAAATCCTTGATGCTTCCCTTTTCAAGCTGTTCCATACAGTTCCACCCCTTCCTTTTGCACATTCGTATAAAAAGGATAAACCCCTAACCACTTCTTAAAATGCATATCACTCTTCGCTATAGGTCTAATATCCGTGTCATGCTCCTCGTTAAAATCATAAGTAATCCATGACAGCTGCTTACCGTATTTTTCAATCTCTGTATCTGCCATATCCACAAGAATCATAATATCAATATCCGAATCCGCTTTGAAATCCCCTCTAGCATATGAACCATACAGGATTACAGATTTTACCCTCTCTCCATAAATTTTTTTTACTTCCTCTACATATTGTTCAAGCAACACATTTATAGTTACTGGCATATTTACCTCCCTTCATTCTCATATAATGGATTTTCATCGGAATAAGCAACAGCCATTGCATTAAATTCTTCAGACCATTGTAGCAATAGGCCTCTTCATCTCAATTACATATAATTATCCATTAGACCTTTTCTACTTTCTTTTATTATAACCCTTCCACAACAAAAAGCCCAACTCTTTTTACAAAGAATCAGGCTTTTTCATTACAGTCCACAAACGTACAGTTCATAGGCAAGGGCATTATATCCTACATTAAGAATCTCTGTTTTAGCAAAGCATAGAAAAACCACCCCGCCACCAGTCAAAGTTTGAACTGATGACGGAATGGTATTCCTACTCTTACTATTGCCTGCCCCATCTTGTGGACAATTGTTCCATTTTACATCTTTAATCTGGCATACTCCAATTCCTATCCCTCTCCTGTATCCGGCATATGCCGCTCCAGAATCGGTTCTATCAGAAAAGAGGCCAACAAAGTCACGGTTCCCGGCACAATGAGCACCAATCCTATCTTCCAGAGAACCAGCATATAGGCCCCTGCGAACAGGGCCAAAAGCATTACCGAAGAAGGCAAATGCCGTATCATCAAATAGAAGGACAACTTGATAATCCAGCCTGCAGGCATTTCAAATCTGGATAAGGCCGGAAACGCATAGCAGCCGGCTATCACCAGCAAAAGCGTAAGAAATCCATAAAACATCACAAAGAATATTCCTGCCAGCCCTTCTGCCTTGCTCCTGATAATGCCAATGTTCAGCAAAAGAAGGAAAGCAGCCGCCCCAAAGCCAATCCATATGGGCAGGGAACTTTTCAAATCCCGGCGATAGCTTTTCCAGAACTGGGCGGACACCTCGCCGATATCCATGCGCACACAACGGGATACCGAAGCATACAGCGCACTGTTGGCAGCACCGATAGTCACTATCGGCAGACTCCCCAATAACCAAAGCACACTGGCCAACATCAAGTCAAAAATCTTACCCGTATAAGTATAAAATGCCCCTTCATATCCGAAGGCATCGCGAATTCCCCCGCCCCAATGTCCTTTCATAAGTTGACCCCTTTCTGACAACAAACGTAT
>BLLT01000107.1 GCA_011958945.1 Lachnospiraceae bacterium
TTGCTGCAAAGTAGGACTTTTAAAAAAGTCCGTACAAGCACGTCAATTTAGCCAAGAAAGTTGTCGGTTTCGCAACTATCTATTATTTTATAAGGAGAAGGGAGCATGGCAAAATGAGGAGAAAAGACAGGGAGATGGAAAACCTGGAGGATATATTTTCGGTCGCGGAGAAGTGTCAGGTAGTCCATGTGGCAATGACAGATGGGGAAAAGCCGTATGTAGTGGCGCTTAATTTTGGCTTTGACCGGTTGGAGGATGGTTTGATCCTCTATTTACATAGTGCCAGTGAAGGCCGAAAAATGGATATTTTAAAGAAAAATCCAAATGTATATTTCCAGATGGATTGCGACAGTGAGTTTGTGAAGGGAACGCCGGAAAACTCCTGCAGTTATAGCTGGAATTTTGCCAGCATTATGGGGAGTGGGCAGGTGGAGTTTCTGGAAGGGGAAGGGGAGAAAAAATATGCCTTAAACCGTATTCTTCAACACCTGGATAAGACGGAAAAAAGTTTTGATTTTATGCCGCAAATCCTTTCCAAAACTTGTGTTTACCGGATTGTGTCCAGGGATGTGACGGGGAAGCGGCATGGGTAAAATATTTGAGAACGCTAAGGTTTAGGAATGTTCGTAACAGTCCAGCCTTTCGGCTTCCCTGTTACGGAATCTGCCCATTCCAAATCGCCTTCGGCGAGGGTCAGATTCTTTCTCGGCTAAATCGACGTGCTCGTATAGACTTTACAGCAAGTGCAAAGTCCTGGGCTAAACTGTTACAAATCATCTGTTGCACGCAGGAATCAATATGTCAAAATCTCGCACCCGTCTTCCGTTACGGCCACCGTCACTTCCCATTGTGCGGACAGTTTACCGTCATCGGTATAGGCTGTCCAGCCATTTCCGTCATCAATAAATATTTCGCATGTTCCCAGATTGACCATCGGCTCAATGGTGAATACCATTCCCGGAACCATCAGCATCTCCGTACCTTTCCTTGTTACATAGCTGACAAAAGGATCTTCATGGAATTCCAGCCCGATTCCATGGCCTCCGATATCCCTCACTACGCTGCAGCCGTTTGCCAAAGCATGGTTGCTTACTGCTTCCGCCATATCCCCCAGGAAATTCCAGGGTTTCACCTGTTCAATCCCTTTTTCCATACATTCCTTGGCTACACGTACTATTTTTGCCGCCTCATCGGACACCTCCCCTATACAGAACATACGGGAAGAATCGGAAAAATAACCTTTGTACGCCGTGGAAACATCCACATTGATGATATCACCGTTTTTCAGGATAACATCCTCTGAAGGAATGCCATGGCATACCTGGTCATTAATAGAAGTACATACGCTCTTTGGATATCCGTCAAAATGCAGCGGGGCAGGAATTCCCCCAAGGCGCACAGTCTCCTCGTATACCATCCTGTCAATTTCCTCCGTGGCCATGCCTTCCTTGATTTTTCCGGCCACATAGTCCAGAACAGCAATATTTATTTTGCTGCTTTCCCGAATCCCCTCTATCTGCTCCTTCGTTTTTAACATATCCCTATCCGGAATAATATGACCTTCCATAGAGTATTTAAGCACCCTATCGTCAAATGCTTCATGGCAGGCTTTATATTTCCTGCCGCTCCCGCACCAACATTTATCATTTCTTCCTAGTTTTTTATACATACTATAACCATGCCTTTCTCTCAACCTGCGGCCTTTTATGCATAACATGCATTGCACAGATATAAATTCAAATGTTTACTGCGATGACACGCATCAGAAATCCTATATTTTTAAAGTTCCTTTTTTATAGCGCCCACAAAATGCAATGCCGACGGCGTATCCCATACCTACAGGATACGCCGCCCACTATGCCGCTTCTAAAATCAACTTTCGCCAAAAACTGTCTTCGGCACCGCATCAATTGATGCCCTTCTCATGTTTTCTATATTTTCTCCAATATCGCCTTTAAATATGGCGCTTCCTGCCACGATTACATTGGCCCCTGCTTCCAGTACCACATGCACATTATCGACCCTGATTCCCCCATCTACCTGGATGTCCGTGTTAAGGCCTCGGGCTGTAAAAATATTTCTGGCTTCCCGAATCCGTTCCGTAGATTCCGGGATATAAGCCTGGCCGCCAAATCCCGGCTCTACCGTCATCACCAGCAGCATATCCAGCTTATCCGCATAAGGAATCATTTCTGCAATAGGCGTAGCCGGTTTCACCGATAAACCGGCCTTTTTGCCTAAGCCATGTATCTTATCAATCACACTTCCCGGCTCCTTTGCCGCTTCCAGGTGAAAAGTGATAATGTCGGCCCCGATAGCCGCAAACTCTTCAATATACCGTTCCGGCCTTTCAATCATAAGATGCACATCGAATATCATATCCGTTGTCTTTCGGATAGAGTTGATTATGGGCATGCCGAAAGAAATTGACGGCACAAAGCTGCCATCCATCACATCGATATGGAGATACTCCGCCCCGGCCGCTTCCACCTCTTTGATTTGTTTTCCAAGAATGGAAAAATCCGCTGCCAGAATAGAAGGTGACAAAATCATATTTACCTCATTTCTGCACATTTTGCAAAAAGTGTCTTTTATTTCCCCACAAACTCTTTTACAGTCTTATAAATCCCGTTTCCATCCAACCCGTATTTTTCCACCAAGGCTGCCGCTGAACCGGATTCACCAAATACATCCTGCATTCCGATTTTACATACCGGTACCGGATAGGACTTGCATAACGCATCGCATACGGCGCTTCCCAGCCCCCCAATTACGCTATGCTCTTCTGCCGTAACCACTTTCCCGGTTTTCTTTGCCGATGCCACTACTAATTCTTCATCCAAGGGTTTGATTGTACAAATATTAATCACTTCTGCGCTGATGCCGTCCTGTGCCAGCTTCTCGGCTGCTTCCAGCGCATTTCCCACGCAGATTCCGGTAGCTACGATTGTCACATCCGTTCCTTCCCTGAGAATCTGCCCTTTGCCGATTTCAAATTTATAATCCGGCCTGTCATTGATGACCGGGCAGGCTGCACGCCCAAAGCGCATATAAACAGGGCCTTCATGCTCCACTGCTGCCCGTACCGCTGCTTTTGCTTCCACATCGTCCGCCGGGCACATAACTACCATCCCCGGAATCGTCCTCATCAGAGCAATATCTTCGTTGCACTGATGGGATGCCCCATCTTCGCCTACTGTAATTCCCGCATGGGTTGCCCCTATTTTTACATTCAAGCGGGGATATCCCACTGAGTTGCGCACCTGTTCAAATGCGCGCCCTGCCGCAAACATGGCAAAAGAACTGACAAAGGGAATCATCCCTGTAGATGCAAGCCCTGCCGCTATGCCAACCATATTACATTCCGCGATACCGCAGTCTATATGCCTTTCCGGATAAGCTTTTTTAAATACACCTGTCTTTGTAGCTGCTGCCAAATCCGCGTCCAATACCACTACATTGGGGTTTTCGGCGCCAACTTCTACCAAAGCATTGCCGTAGCTTTCTCTCGTAGCTATTTTCTTCACTTCAGCGCTCATAAACTTTCACCAATCCTTTCCAAATCTGCCATTGCTACCGCATATTGTTCATCATTAGGTGCCGTTCCATGCCAGGAAGCCTGCCCTTCCATGAAAGATACCCCTTTCCCCTTCAAGCTGTGGGCGATAATCGCCGTAGGCATCCCTTTTGTTTCCCTGGCCTCTTTGAATGCCCTTCTCAAATCATCAAAATCATGGGCATCTACATTAATTACATGGAAATTGAAAGCTTCGAACTTTTTGTCTATAGGATAGGGAGAGCATACATCATCAATCCTGCCGTCAATCTGCAGGCCATTATTATCTACAATTACTACCAGATTATCCAGTTTTCTATGGCCGGCAAACATAGCCGCTTCCCATACCTGCCCTTCCTGGATCTCGCCGTCTCCTAATAGTGTATAAACACGATAGCCTTTTCCTCTCAGCTTGGCTCCAAGAGCCATTCCTACTGCTGCGGAAACCCCCTGTCCAAGGGAACCGCTGGACATGTCTACGCCCGGAATATGTTTCATATCCGGATGGCCCTGAAGATAAGAACCCAGCTTACGCAAAGTTTTTAAATCTTCTACAGGAAAATATCCCCTCTGCGCCAGCACAGAATACAATCCCGGTGCCGTATGGCCTTTGGACAATACGAAACGATCCCTATCCTCCATTTTAGGTTCCGTGGGATCTATGTTCATCTCTTCGAAATAAAGGTAAGTATAAATGTCCGCTGCCGACAGCGAGCCGCCCGGATGCCCCGCTTTTGCGCTATGTACGGCTGTAACAATACCTTTGCGCACTTCATTGGCCTTTTTTTGTAATTCAAGATTTTCCATTTTAATTACCATGCTCCTTCCTTGGCTTGTTTTTTTATGTTCTCATTTTCTCTTTGCACAAACCATTTTATTTTCCTCAAAATATTTTACCATATATTAAATGTTTAGGGAAGATTATTTTAAAGTTCCTTGCGACTATTAGGAGTCAAATAAAAAAAGAGTTGACCCAGCGCCCTTCCGGCCACGGCTTGACGCCTGGGTTTCCTCCTCGAATCTTAATCAAAAGCTTGGCACCTCATTTTTTGTTCCGAATTCTAATCATAGTATTCTGGGTGTTGAAAGGTATCCGGCATGTATTGTTTTAAAAAATTTACTATAAAGTACAGCGCTACACCAGGGGCTACATCATTTTCCCCAATGACTCTTATTGGAGGGAGTTTATCCATAATCCCCATCCGTTCCAGGGTCAGTTCCATCAGGCGCTCCAAATCATCCTCCGTCAAATACAGCGCCATTTCCCCGCTCAGCAACACATCCGTGTTCATCAACACCTGATAGTTGTAAATTGCACGGGACAAATATCCCATATACTCCTTCCACCTCTCCCGGTGGACGGCATCTCCTGCACGAAGTTTTTCAAAAAATGTACCCATTTCTTCTCCAAAGCCTTCTAAGAGCGCATTCACTGAACAATAGGATTCCACACACCCCTGCTTGCCGCAATAGCAATATTTGCCCTCCGGCACCAGGGTCATATGCGCAATCAAACCGCTTGACTGGGTTTTTCCTTTATGCAGTTGCCCATTTAAAATAATCGCACCGCCCAGGTTAGGGTTCAGCATAAGGAAAAGAGCATCCTTAATCCCTGGATTTTTCCATAGTGCATAGGATGCCGCCAGTTCCGTATCATGCTTCAAAACCGGGTTAAAGGGAAACGGAAGGTATTTTCCTATATCGCTTGCGGAAAACCCGTCCGCATCCATCATCCGCCCGGAAACGATGTATTTGCCGTCCTGGCTCACAAGCCCCTGAACACAGATTCCCACCCCCAGAAGCAAATCATCGGATATATGTAGGTCTTCAAAAAAGGAAACAATATAATCCGCCACATGGGCGCAATAGCTTTCATCCTTTCGAAACAAAATTTCCTGCTGACTGGAACTTATAATATCGCCATACAGATTCAACGCCACCAAATATATCACTGTCTTGCGGATATCCACCCCTATAGCAATCCGGATATCATCCCTGCACTTAATGGCAACCGACTTCCTCCCTCCTGTAGATTCGAAAAAACCATCTTCTGCAATCAAACCCAGCTGTTTCAATTCATTCACGCATTGAGAGACTGTAGGAATACTGATATTAAGTACTTCAGCGATATCTGTTTTGGATATCCTCCGGTTCTGGTAAACCAGTTGATATACCTGACACCGGTTTGCTTTTTTCATTTCAATTAAATTCATTGCTGGCTATGCTCCTTTCAACAGCAGTTGCACTTTATTATATATTACTGGATTTCCAGTAAATTAGCAATATTCCCTCCAATCATCAAATCAAAATCGTGTTCACATTTGGCATAGCGTTTGATTTTATTAAATTCCCACTCATAGTCGCAGAATGGTCCGTCTGTTCCCCAGATGACCTTGGTTGCACCCAGTTTCTCGATAATTTTTGAACTTTCCATTCCAGGAACCCTGGATGTTTCCAAATAAAGATTATCATTTTCCAGTGCCAGTTCAATAGCCAGTTCCCACTCCCAGAAAAATCCACAGTGCGCCATCAGCAAAGGCACTTTCGGAAATCTTCTTGCCATGCGGTCGAACTCCAGAGGACAGTTATATAAATCCGCCGAACCATGTACAATGACTACACCTTTATAGGCTTGTGTCACTTCAAAAAGCGGATTGACCAGTTTCTTGTCACTGAGACGGAAACCGCACAGGGTGGGGTGCAGTTTTACGCCCTTAAAACCATTCCGGTAACACCGTTCCAGTTCATCCGCCGCTTCATGGGTATTCCATGGGTTCACTGCTGCAAAAGGAATCAGGCGATCCGGATACTCTTCCACATATTGAGGGATTAAATCGTTGTTAAAATATCCCTCTGTAAATGGGAAAATCACCGTTTTATCCACTCCCATCGTATCCATTCTTTCCACAACCTGCTGCCCGGTCCAAACCGCAGCCCCTTCTCCCACATGAGAATGTGCATCAATTTTTAACATATTCTACCTCCATTTAATTTTTCTTACGCAAATGAGCCGTGCCCATCATAACCGCCATCAAGATAAAACATCCATTGCACAATTGCTTGATTCCGTTGCCCATACCCATCAATGTAAAAAAATTGCTGATACAGCCCACGAACAAGCAACCTATCACCGTACCTAAAACATTAAACCGCTTGTCTTTTGACAGCAAAGTTCCGATATAAACTGCCACAAAGCAATCGTTCAAATAGGATTCCGTCGCACGCGGCGTAGCGCTTCCGGCACGGGAACAGATTAAAATACCTGCTACAGCCGCCAATATGGCACTTAGTATAAAAGCTGCGGCAAAAGTCTTACGGATATCTATGCCCGACAGAAAAGCTGAGCGCACATTTCCGTTAATCGCATCCATATGCCTCCCCAGCACGGAACGCTCCCTCACGAAATAGATAATCACAATGGTCAAAACCCCAATAATCATCACATTCGGCAACCCCAGCACCGCCCCCTGTCCAATATTCAAAAAGACACCTGTCACAGACCTGGGCATGGTAAATAAAACCTGGGGCTGTGCCCCGTTAGTAAGCACCAGTTCGAAGCTCCTGACAATAAACATGGTGCCCAAAGTCCCGATTAAAGCCGGCACCCCGAGATATGCCATCAACACGGCATTCACCAAACCTACGAACAAACCGAACAGCAAAGTAATGAGCAATGCCACCATCGGCGGAACATCCTTTAAAATCAGGAAGGCGGAAATAACTGCTGCCGCATCCGCCACCTGGGCGATAGAAAAGTCAATTCCACGGACAGATAAGGCAAAAGTCATCCCCAGCGCCATCAAAATCAGAAAAGCGCTGTTTTTACAAATCCCCCAAAGATTGGCGGGCTGCAGAAAACGGTTATCAAATACCTGAAAAACTATTAGCAAAAGAAACATCCCTGCAACCGCACCATATGTTTTAAAGAATTCCCCTATCCCGTTTCCGGAGAATACAGTTGTTTTTATCGCTTTATTTTCCATATTTTTCCCTGTTTCTGCACGGCTTTTTGTTCATAATGGAGTTTGTGGATGCCGTGCGGACACAAACTCCGTTTTCCTTAAAAAATAGTTATCTGGCCAATATCCCGTTTCTTTATCACCGTCAGGAGAATAGACAGTATCAATACAAAACCGAGAACTCCCGATACAATCTGATTGGAAAACCCATTGATAATCAATATATTAGAAAGGGCTGCTATGAAGATTCCGGCAATCACTGTTCCAATCATGCTCAATTCACTTGTCTTCGAAAAAGTACTTCCAAGGTATGCGGAAGCAAGCGCCCTTACAAGAAAATCCATCCCATAGTCCACAGCGGAAGCGCCATAATTATAAGAACATTGGAAAACCCCTGTCATACCAAGTAAAGCGCCGGATATCAGGTAACCGAGAATCAAATATTTTCCAACATTCAGCCCATGCAGTTCAGCCGCATTCCGGTTTTCTCCGCACGCATACATCCGAAGCCCTGTTCTTGTATATTTAAAAAAGCATTGCATAATGCCGCATAGCAAAACGACCAACAGAAAAATATTGGGAATTCCCAATATGCTCCCCTGAGTCAACACGGTAAAACCAGCTGTCTCTTTAATAGCCAATGCGGTTCCGCCGTTATAAAGAGCCGAAATCCCGTTCATCACGTACATAGTTCCCAGAGTAGTAACAAACGTGGGAATAT
Organism: Lachnospiraceae bacterium; assembly: GCA_011958945.1. GTDB lineage: Bacteria > Bacillota > Clostridia > Lachnospirales > Lachnospiraceae > Kineothrix. Next base: position 8,237 of record BLLT01000107.1, read on the forward strand.
GCAGGTACACCACTAGAAAAGAATTCAGCAGGCCAAAAGCCAGACCCACACCAATTCCCACACCCCAAGAAAGAGCTGGATTGGAGTAAGAAATAATCATTCCTGCCGCCAGGTTGCACACCAGCTGCACCATGGCGCCCGCCCCCATGTCAAACCCCCCCACTATCAGCACAGAAGTGATGCTTATTGCCGTCATGCAAAGAATACCGCTTTGTTTCAAAACAGTCATCAAATTTGCCGGGGCAAAAAACAGCGGGGCACGCAAACCCATAATTAAAATAATGGCAATCATGGCAAATCCTGTGCTGCGGCGCATAACAGCATTCCTGAACTCTATTCTTTTACTATTCTTCATCGCCATCCTCCTGTTCGTCCCCCCCTGCACTCCAATAGAGAAGTTCCTGTTCCGTCGCTTCTGCTGCCTGATATTCTTTTACAATCCTGCCCTTGCACATCACGGCAATCCGGTCGCAGATGCCAAGAAGTTCTTCATTTTCCGATGAAATAAAAATAATCGCGCCGCCAGCCTGAGCCAGTTTTACCATTTGGCGATAGATTTCCGCCTTTGCCCCTACATCTACACCTGTCGTAGGCTGGTCGAAAACAAACACATCATACTTGTCAATGAGCCAACGGCCGATAACTACTTTCTGCTGGTTGCCCCCCGACAATTCACCCAGCTGCTGCCCTGCCCCTGTGCATACAATATTCAACGCATCTATAATTTCATGGCTGCCCCGGCTTTGCAGCTTCCTGCGGATAATCCCCTTTCTTGCCCAGGATTTTGTGGCAGATAAGGAGAGATTTTCCGCAATGCTCATAGCCGGTACAATCCCCTCATTCCGCCTGTCTTCCGGAATAAACGCTATTCCTGCTTTTCCCGCTTTCTTTGGGGAAATAGGGTAGTACGGCTCATCTTTCAGCCGAATATTCCCTTTTTTTATCTTTTCCGCGCCATATACTGCAAGCATCGTTTCTGTTCTTCCTGCACCAACCAGACCTGCCAGGCCTAAAATTTCTCCCCGCCTGACCTCCAGGTTCACTCCCCTCACCAATTTACCGGAATAAAGGTTCTGAATCCGGAGGGCTACATCTCCTATTTGTGCCGGTTCTTTCGGATATAAATCCTTCAATTCCCGTCCAATCATCATGGAAACGATTTGTTTTGGGTCTATATTCTTTGTCTCCACCGTTCCCTGTACCCGGCTATCCCTTAAAACCGTAATCCTCTCCGTAATATTAAATATTTCATCCAAATGGTGGGAAATATAAATAATTGTAACACCGCTTTCTTTTAACAAATTGATAATTTCAAACAGGCGCGATATTTCCTTATTGCTCAACGATGCTGTGGGTTCATCCAGAATCAAAAGTTTAGGGTTCTTTAGCAAAGCGGAAGCAATAGCCACCTGCTCCCGCTGCCCCACCGTCAGGGAAGCCACCTGGGTGTCTGCCGTAAAATCCACATGCATGAATTCCAGCTTTTCCTGCACCAGTTTCCGCATCGTCTTTAAATCCAGCCTCCCCCCTGATTTTGTAATTTCCGCCCCTAAAAAGGCATTGCGCGTCACATCAAAAAGAGGAACCATCTGCTGATCCTGATGAATAATCGCAATACCATGGTGCTCCGAATCCTGCGGGGTCTGAATATCCACCACTTTCCCGTCTAGTAAAATATCTCCGGAACTTTTGGAATACACCCCCGTTATAATTTTCACAAGCGTTGACTTCCCTGCCCCATTCGTTCCTAAAAGCGCATGTGCTTCCCCTTTTTTTATTTTTAAGTTTATGTCCTGCAAAACCCTGTTTGCCCCAAAAGATTTGCAGATATCCCTGCATTCAAGTAAAACCGCCTCTTCCAGCATTTTCGCCACCTCTTCTCTTCACACATCCTACCAGAAAATCCCTTTACGGAACCGTGGGATAGCAAACCAGAAGGTTATCATTCTGCGGATATGCCGCTTCCACCTCTTCGCGGCTCATGTTGATTTTCTCCCAAATCTCCGTCCCCCACTTCATTTCCGCCGCTTCCGCGCCGTTACGTCTGGTAGCACAGTAGCATGCGGTGGGTATTTTTGCAGCCACAGTGGCAGGGTCTATGCTTCCATCCAATACGCCAAGCACTGTATTAGCAGCGGTTGCACCGATAGAAGAAGCGTCAATGACAACGGAAACCCGGAACGGGCTTCCTTCAGTAAATAACATTTGGAAGCTCACTTCATCACCGTCAATGCCGCCCATCACGATTTCCGAACGGTCAGCCTGACGAACCGATTCCACCGCTCCTGTAATCAGGGAATCGTAGGTTCCGATTACAGCTGCTATTGAGCCCTTTTCTGGATTCGCTGTCAGCAATTCCTCCATTTGCGTCTGTACTTTGGACACATTATGTTCTGTAGCAACGGGAACCAAATTGATATTTGGATATGCCGCCGCAACGCCCTGTATAACCGCTAACCGATTTTCCAACAAAGGGGCTCCAGGCACATAAAAAATATAAACGTCCCCGGCATAATCAATTCCGGAAAAAATGGCGTCAGCCAAAAGGACAGCGGCCAGGCCGTCATCCGCATTCGTATCGCAGATTGTATTGTCAATATGGGAACCTATACCAGCTGTCACTACCGGAATCCCTTTTTCCTTTGCTTTCTCGCAAAGAGGGGCAAGCTGCTCATTATCGCCTAATTGAATAATCAGGGCATCAATGCCTGAATTCAACAGGGTTTCAATATTTTCATTATGTTTCTGGAAGTCTGTTTCCGCATCGGTCATAATTACCTCACATCCGGCTGCTTCCAGGATATCCTGTGCACCATAAGCAATCAGGCGGTTGTAGCCATTGGTAATTTCACGGTTTGCAATACCAATTGTCCACCCTCCCGACTTATTCGATGCCGCAGCCGCCTCAGCGGCATCCTCCCCATCGTTTTTCTCAGTTTCTTTTTCACCCCCGGCGGTCTCCGTTTCATCGGTGCTTTCTGTTCCTGCGTTATCCGATGTCGCCGGCTGCCCTGACGAATTGTCTGCACTGCATGCTGCAGTAGTGAACACTAACAATGCCGTAAGCAGTAAAGCAAGCTTTCTTTTCATTATTTTTTCCTCCTTCTCTTGTATGCACTTCTGCAATCTCCCTTTGAACGATTGTAGGAATGTACATTTGTGTTGCCAAAGTTTCATATACTTTGCTAGATTAGTTACATTTTATAACAAATATGCATCTTTGTAAATAGTTTTTAAAAAGTTTTTTCGTGTATTTTGTTCCTTTTTTTTCCATTTTTTTCTGTTTTTTAGCAGTTTTCTATATTTTGTTCAAATATTATTTTGTAGGGTGTTATATTATATTAAAATTAGAACTCTGGACAGCTACCTTCCATGAGATAAGTTTAAGAGAAAATTAAAAAGTAACTTTCAATTCTAGAAATATTAAAAAAGCATATTTTTATGGTTGCCGTTGTATATCCCATTAAATTTGCTTGAAATCGGAAAGGCAGTAGAACTGTATGCAGCATAGGGATATTGGAGAACTAATAAAAAGCATCACCAATGATACCAGAAAAGAACACATGCACATCCCTTGGAAAGCAATCGCCGGGATGCGCTATATCGCAGCGCATAAATATCAGACTTTGAGGGCGAAAGATGTTTATAATACAGTTTGTATTGATTTTCCTTTTCTAAAAAAAGCAATTGGGCGAATTAATGAAGAGCACCCAACCACAAAAATAAATGGTAAAATCTACGCCCCTTTCACCGCCTTCACCGACTCCCTCTCCACAATCTCAGCCCCGAATTCATAGTTTCCGTCATAGGCCGGATTCCAGATCATTTTTAACAGGTTATGGGGTGTTTTCTCCCCCAGCTTATCCTTCGGGCGGGAAATAGAAAATCACAGCCGTACGGCTGATAAGCCCCTCCGGGGCATTTTTCGATACCGCCTATAGGCGGTGTCTAAGCAACCTCTTTTTCGGTTCTGCCCATAGGCAGTATCTTTTCTAACCTATAGTGTTTGGCAGCCTCTTAAAAGAGGCATTTATCCTTCTATCCTGCTGCATTCTTCCTGTTCTTCTATATATTTCTTAATCATATCTTCATTCACTTGCCCAATTGTCTCCGCATAGTATCCTCTCGCCCAAAAATGTCTTCCATATTTGCCCCTGTATTCCGGATGCCTGTCAAATATCATAAGCGCGCTCTTGCCTTTTAGCTTTGACATTACATCTGATATGCTCATCTTTGGTGGAATTGATACATAAAGATGTACATGGTTCGGACATATCCCACCCTTTATGAGATGTATCCCTGTAATTTTACATACTATAGATAAAATTTCACCCACTTCTTTTCCGATCTCCCCATACATTACTTTCCTTCGGTATTTTGGAATAAAAACAATATGGTACGTGCAATTATACTTCGTATGTGCTAAAATCTGATTATCCATTATGGATACCTCCTGTTTTTCATGGATTAGGTTGCCTAGACCCAAATCTATGATAACATGGAGGTTTTATTTTTGATACTTTAGGTAACGCTACTGCTTACTCCGTTCTCCCCAGCTCTGCTGGGGGCTTAATGGACTGTAAGTAATGAGGTAGAAATCTTGGCAGGCCATGTGGGCGCAGATCATATCCATATGTTAGTATCAGTGCCGCCGCACTTATCAG
>BLLT01000108.1 GCA_011958945.1 Lachnospiraceae bacterium
TTGTATATTAAAATTATAACACATACCCCTAAATTTTTACAACCTCAAACAAAGCCTCAAATTTTATTCGAAATTTTATCTGCACACCCCTTCAACTTTTGGCTTCATCATTACGGAATCCGTTACATATCTCCCCAATCCAATGTAAAAAAAATTGTTCCAACGGCCAATTCCAAAGAATGCTCCGCATTTTTTCCTGGCGACTTACAACTCTGTGGCGAAATTTCCTATAATATAAAAAAGAAACGGCGCAACCCGAAGCTGCGCCGTTTGATTCTTTTCCGACCTTTTATACATCTATATGCTGAACCGCTATTATCGAACTTCCATTACCTGTACTAATCTTGTACTGCTCACTTCATAATTTACCTTTGCAAAATATAAAGATACTACCGACATTACTCCAAAAAGAACAATCCCTATCATACTTTTTTTATTAAGCATCTTCAATCATCCCTCCTATCTTCTCAAGCATACAACTCTAATAATTCTATGAGTCTTTCCCTATTGCTCATGTATTATTATTTCCTTTTTATTGGAACTTTTTTTACTATTTTAACAGATTAATATTGTATGTTCAAGTTGTTTATACGAAATCTTTCGGCCAAACCCTCCCAAACCGTTACTGTTCACTCCGTTCCAGTAACAGGCAAAAATCCATACAAAATTTGCTTCGCAAATGGATTTTTGCTTTTCAAGCTGCACATTTTCTCACGGAATGCGCAGTTCAGCGCATTCCTGACCTGTGAACAGCAATCCCAAATCTTCTACAATCAATAACCACTCTGTAGAAAAGAGTTGCCCCAGCGGCCAAATTAGTTTAGCCGCAGTTCTATTTTATATTGATAATAATCGGGATTGTAAAACATTTCCACATATTCAAAAGGCCTCTCGTCCTCAGAACATGTAATCCTTTTTTTATGGAATACCGCTGTGCGGGGCGCAAGCCCCAGAATACTTAAGACCCGTTCTGAAGGAATCTTAACCTCCAGCGTCTCTTTCGCCGTAGTCGGGAGAATGCCGCTCTCCCTTAACATCACATACAGTGACGCATCTGGTTTAAAGCTTCCCGCCTCCAGTTTCAGCCCGGAAATCTTCCGGATATAAGCCTTATGAAGGCCCACCACCGTATTTTGCCGGCAGCGCTTCCTCTCGATATAATAAACCTCTTCCTGTGGCCCGAGCCCCAGCTGCTGCGCAATTTCCTTTTTGGGAATCAATTCCCGAAATTCCAAAAGTTCAGAGCTGGCATTTTCCCCATACATATGTACATCATCGGTAAAGCTGGTCAGCTTCCCCATATCATAACTATGTTTCGGGCGGCATACAATCGTTCCTTTTTTCCCCCGGTTTTTCTCCACAATGCCTTCCTGCGCCAGCATCTCCACGGCTCCCCGCACCGTGATTCTGCTCACATCATAAATTCGTTCCAGTTCCGCCTCGGATGGTATTTTCTCCCCCGGCTTAAATTCACCGCCCTGTATTTTTTTCAGCATGTCCAAATATATCTGGTAATGCAGAGGTACTTTTATCTTTTTGTCAATTACGGAATTTATGCTCTTCATTTTTCCCCCATTCCTGCGCAGCTGTTACGCATATTAAATTGATAGATACCGCACAGGCATAGATTTGTACATCGAATATTATCCCCTGGCGCAAGCACTTAGCGGAAACATTATAACATTATATTCAAATATTTTCACCTTTTATTTATTAGATTTTATCTTCTCCCTGAATTTTCATATCTTTCCGTTCTTCCAGTTCTTCAATCTGCTGCATCAGGCATTCCGAAAAATCCTCCTCAATCGGTATAGCTTCCCCCGTTGTATAATAGTCAAGAAGAACAACTCCATTATCTTTATCAAAGCAAAAAATCTCATCGTTATTCCCTATGACAGATAAAAACGGAATAAAATCGGTAAATCCATCCTCATGCAGTTTCTTCGTTCTTACGCGGATATCCAGAAAGTCCGGTATACCCTTGGCAATTCCATAGACTATAATCCCACGGCAGAATGACCAAAACGGGCCAACCTCAAATGCCTTAGCCTGAGGCCATATTTCTTCCCGCACATCCATGAAAAGCCCACCTAACGGAGACATGGTAAATTCTCTAAAATCTGCGGGAAGCTTTATTTTATATTGGTCCTCAAATTTCTTAATATCCCGCTCTGACGGCTGATTTCCCATGCAGCTTACTACATGATAAGTATTTTTATCATAATTACGGAAATACTCATAAACTCTTTTTAATGACATAACGATACCTCTCCCTCTAATTTTTACTGTAAATTAATTTTTGATTACAGAAAAATTATAACACACAATATACAAAAAGGTAAAGAATGGCCGCAATAACAGTTTTTCCAAAGGCTAAACGGCTGCCGGCCACAATAGTTTTCGCAATATATTTCCACATGAGCCTGCTTCCTCCCTCTTGACGCAGGCACATGCAAATGCTAAAATATTTACAGTTTTAAAACTTACATAATATGGAAGGAGATTATCAAAATGAAAAAATATTTTTGCAATCCTTGCGGCTACACATATGATCCCGCAAAAGGTGATCCGGAACACGGAATCGCACCGGGAACAGCGTTTGAAGATATTCCCGCTGACTGGGTATGCCCTGTTTGCGGCATTGACAAAAGCATGTTCCAGCCTTGCATTGACAACTACAACTAATGCGGCAAAAGTAAAAATGTATCTATAAAAAAGTGGCAAAGCCACTTTTTTAGCGACTTACAACATTGTGGCGTAATATCCTATAACATAAAAAGCAACCCCTAAAGAAGCAGTACATGTCAAACATTGTATACTTCCTTAGAGGTTGTTTTTTATTCCCGCAGGCGGCGGGGCTTTTTATGCACACGGGCATCCAAATGAAATGTGTCAGCAAGCTGACGGACGCCCGGCGCACGAGCAGGGGAAGATGGCTCTTCCCTACTCAATTTTAAAATAAAATCTTCCCCACAGCTTCTTTGCTTTCAAAAGGCCCAGGCAAAGGATGGATGCCCCTGTGCTCTCCCATATAATCATAATCGAAGAAAATGGGTGTTCCGTCCGGATTTTCAAACTTCTGTTCCGGTTCAAAGGCTTCGCCTAATACCTCTGTGGAAATAAACGGTGTTTCCAGTTCCGGCATGAATTCGTAAAGATTTGTTTCCAGCGTCATCCGTCCATCCGTCTCTTTCAACTGCCACCAAACCGTATGTTCCGTGTCCACCCGATAATTTTCTTCCGTATCACAGGGCTGTGCGCCATTGAAATATACATTCCCCCCTGTATACACCGGCATATGGTCATAATAAAAATCTTTTTCCCCATGAGACACGATGGTGATTGGAGTAAACCGTGCCCGGTAAGCCTCTTCTGTAGGATATCCGTCATACGGCTTTGTTCCGCAGATAAACGTGAACTGTTTTTCCAGATTTACGCTCTTGGCATATGCCTCCAAATCTTCACGGATTGGCTGCTGCACGAAAATATTATTGTAGAACCGCGCATCCCCATGCAAAATAGTCATAAAACCTGCCACTTCCGTCCTATGGGGAACATGATACGGCGTATAACGGTTGGAGGGAAGCACACTAGAACCATTGTCCGTACCATCCCCCACCCAGGTAAAGGAGCCCGCAATGAAATTATGTACCAGGGCTGTACCCTGAGTGCTGATGCGGCAGGCACAATTGGATAATAATATATTATTGTCCACCAATGTGGGGCCATGGGATACTTCTATAAAAATATCTTCTGCCAAAGAAAGTGAATTGGTAATTCTCGTTCCCTTCGGCGGAACATTATCATGGAACAGGTTCTGTGTCACACGAGTCCCCTGTGCCTGCCAATCCAACCAAAGCCCCCTCGTACAATGGTGGATATGATTCCTTCTGTAGATTACATCAATAGCCGCATGCATTTTGATGCCGCCGATTTCCGCCCCTGCCAGGTCCTGCTTGTTATTGATATGGTGGATATGATTGTCCTCAATTACCGAAAATACACCCCCCAGATGGCCTACGATACCTGTTTGCCCGCAGTCATGGATATCACAGCGGCGCACGATGTGATGGCCGATGTTCTCTTTCGTCCACCCCTCTATCTGCGCCTGACAGATAGCGTCCCGCTCCGTCTGGGTTCCGTCTTTATAATATTTCGTTGTCCATTTATTATCATTGTTCGGCTGGAGATATTTTCCAAGGGATATGCCGCTGCACCTGGAATCCGAAATTTCGCAGTCCTCAATCACCCATCCCTTTGACCAATGCGGGCCTACCATCCCCTCCTGATAAGCAGTAGGGGGCGCCCATTGTGTTGCCGCCTGTTTTACCACGAATCCTGAAAGCGTAATATAGTTTACACCTGTTTTATCCGGATAAAAGCAGTTCCTGCGCACATTGATTTCCACATTTTCCTTCCTCGGGTCCGCCCCCTGGAAGTTGGCATAAATCACTGTGGATTCCCCTTCCTGCTCCGTATACCATGTGTACACCGTTCCATCCGGATCCCAGGAAGAATCGTCCACCACGGGATGAAGCACTTTATCCAGAGTGACTTCTTCATACATTGCCTTTCCGTTCAGGTAAACTTCCCCGGTATGCACCGGTTTTATCGTTTCGTTATACCAGTCGCCTTTTACCTGTACCGTATATGGATTATAGCTGCCAAAAATGCCGTTAGGAATCCTGGCCTTCCAGACATCGCCTTCATACGCTTCCCAATTTTTTACCTCTTCCGCACCGGTAATCACCGCTTTCCCTTTCATTTCCGAACGGTATATGACAGGAGCGTCTTCCGTACCCGCGTTTACCGGATTCACGTATTCCCGGTATACCCCCGGCATCACAATCACTTCATCCCCAGCCACCGCAATTTTAGCCGCCTGCGTAATTGTCCTAAAAGGATTTTCTTTAGAACCATCGCCATTTCTTGCTGCTTTCGCCGAAACATAATATTTCATCCCGTATCTCCTTCCTTTCGTATGTAGCATAGGTGTTTGTAAAATCCTAGGCTGAACTGCTATCCATATAAAAAATATTTACTTGTATATTATCACACAGCCCTTTATAATGATAGTCAAAGCCGCAACAATTATAGCCAAATATTGCTATTCGAAAGGAGCGCCCAATGAATCCGTTTTACGAACAGCAAAAAGGAATATTCCGCACTTCCATTGTAAACAACCTTTCTTTCCCGGAGCATTTGCATACTCACACAGAGTTCATATACGTGATGGAAGGGCAGGCTCTGCTTTCCATTGGCAAAAAGGTTTACCAAATGGAGCGAGGGGGCTGTGCCATCATTTTCCCGGGCCAGATCCATAGTTACCATTCTTCCAACAATTACCGCATGCGCCTTTTTATATTTGATACCGGCATGGCCGCTTCTTTTCAATACCAACTTGGAAAATTACGCCCGGAATCCCCTTATATTGACTCCGGGCATGTACATCCTGATATCCTGCTGGCCATTGACCGCCTCAGCCATATTGATGAAGAAGAGGCTCCCACTCTCGGCTCAGCCTGGATACAGATTATTCTCAACCATACATTCCCCCACCTGAAGCTTACAGAAAAAAATCAGCCGGAAAGCGAAGACCTCACTTACCAGCTGATTCTGTTTCTGGCCGAACATTTTAAAGAGACATTAACCCTGGAGTTCTTGGCCAAAGCGCTCCATATCAATAAATATTATCTTTCCCATATATTTTCCAAAAAACTTCACATTAGCTTCCCCCAATACCTGAACCACCTCCGCGTGGATTATGCCTGCAGCGCCATGCAGCTTACCGAAAAATCCCTGACAGAAATCTGGGCGGAAGCAGGCTTTTCCAGCCAGCGAAGCTTTAACCGGATATTTCGTGAAATAAAGGGGATGAGCCCTCTTGCTTACCGGAAAACAGTGCGGTGAAAACCATCTATTCCTTTCCGCTCCCTTCCAAAATACCGTTAATCATTTGATTATGAAATATGAGGTAAATCACCATAATCGGCAATGCGCTCAAAGTGGCCGCGGCTAACAGCACGCCATAGTTCCCGTTCATAGATACATCCCCTATGGAGCGCAGCAGCGCCGTTACCGTCAATTTTTCCTTTTTTGTGGTAATGATAATCGGCCATAAAAACTCATTCCATGTGTTCATAAATGTCAATATCCCCAGTGAAACAATGGCAGGCTTTAACATGGGAAACCCTACCTTCCGCATACCCTGCCCGTCTGCAGCCGCACTTTTGTCTTCCCGCCGTCTTCCGATGCCGCCTGCGCATTCTACGTGGAAGCATTTCCTCCATTTTCATTTCATTCTATTAAGTTTTTTGAAACCTCTTCATGCCGTTTTTGTAGCCATTGTGCGCTCCACTTGCCAGTCCGTCCTGCAAATACGTTTACTTTTCCTTATGTCATCGCTCACTGCCACCCCAAAACATCACCAAATCCAAACCTATATAAATATCTTTTTTTATGTGTGTCATGAGTTTTTACACCAATCCCCCAATAATTGCTGATTTCTTTCTGCTCCTCTATATCTGCCAGTACATAAATACCCGCCGCCCGGTTAGGGAATTCACAGCAAGGCTCAAAATGAATTCCATCCTTTGAGGGAAGCAAGGAATCCCCAACATTACGCCAATGCTTCCCATCCTCCGATACTGCATTTTTCATCCATTCCTGCACGGCTTTTGTGCCCTGGCATTTCCAGGGTTTTACACATGTCAAGTTTACGGATGCCGTACCGACACAAACTTAATGTTCCCCTTCCTTCAAAGTTCAATATTTTAGGTAATTGCGAAACTAATAACTTTGTAATAACTTTGGCTGAATATTCTGGCAATATGTTTTACGAAAAGCCTTTTCATGCCATGGAAGTAAGACTATAGTTTTGCATATGCAGCCACCTGGCCGGTCTTCTCCACATTTTCATCAAACGGCAGCCCAGATCCATCGAACATCACCCCGTTTACTCCGGCATCCACTGCTTCCATGGCGGCTTCCACCGAAGAACAATGATTGTGGTTAACGCTGATGGGAATTGCATAATCTTCCGCCATCATATGGATATACCGGATAAAATTCCGGTAATTTCCAATATATTTTCTTACCCCATGGAAATCTGGACAATTACTGGAGACTGGACAGACTGGGCTACATCTAAAACTGCCTTCAGCGTGTCACAGTTGAACACATTAAATGCCCCTAAAATATAAGATTCCCTCATAGCGTTCCTATATAGATTCTTCATTGATATAATTGGCATCTTTTCTCCCCCTACTTTCTTATAGCAAGCGTTTTCTATCTTGATAAAAAAATTATCATTTTTATTAGGTGCATAGCAAACGTTTTCTATTGTGCTAATTTTTATCATTCTATTTCTACAATTTACTTATTTCAATATTACAATTTCAGCTTTTTCACCGACCGGCCTTCCACAATCTCCACCGGATACCTTTCCTGCTTACAATAGGTGCACGAGTTGTCAAGGAGAATTTTTTGAAATATTTTACCCATTCATTTTCTTTAAGAATCCAGTTCGTTGGGTTCTATTTCACGCTCAAACGTACTTCAGCGAGATAGCTGACAGGAAATGTCTGAAAGGAATATGGCCTTCCTGGCAAAACTGTGCTATGATAATCAAAGATCCCGCTGCAAGTAACGGGGTATCAAACTTGCAGCGCAGCAGAGCAGCGGGGTATTTGACCCTCGCGGCAGTCGCCAAATGTTTAGCATGCCGCTTGGCTCGTTGCTCGCGGGAATAAAACAGTGCAGAAACAATAGCAGGATAGGAGACAGATATCAATGAAATATATGCTGATGCATAAAATTATTCCTGTTTGTAAAGTTGAACTAGACGAGACAACAGGAAGCATTCGGAGAATTGTAGAGACTCTATGTCCGAAGCATTTACCGATAGGTGTCTCTGCGAAAAAAGGAATTGCGGACAGGGCTGCTTTGAATCGATGGTGGCTGGAACGTTCTATTCCTGCAACCCGTTCCGGGATTCGATGGGCATTAGAAGAACTGGAACTTACGAATACAAGGCAACTACTGGCAAAATGCTTCGGATTAAGCCTCTCAGACCAATACTGGATGAAACCAGAGAACAGTACTGTTTCCTGGCAGGAAATTAATTTTTTTGAAAATAACTTTTCAGAGGATATTGGGGATGTCCTATTTGGAAAAGCGGGTAAAAAGCCGGATTTTGATTTCCAGTCGCCGGATAATACCTCGGATGGATGCTTAAAAAAGCGATGGAAGCTGATAGAAGGAAAGCGGTGTCTGATAAAAGCAGGCAGCAATCCGTTCTTGCAGCAGCCCTTTAACGAAGTGATAGCAACCTCGGTCATGGAACGGCTGAACATCCCTCATGTTTCGTACACACTTTTTTGGGATGGAGATATTCCGTATAGTGTATGTGAGGATTTTGTTACAGCGAATACGGAGTTAGTCAGTGCGTGGCAGGTGATGCAGACACAAAAAAGAGACAATGATGTATCTGTGTATCGCCATTACTTAAACTGCTGCGAGGCATTGGAAGTTCCAGAAATCGCACATTCCCTGGACCAGATGATCGTACTTGATTATTTAATTGCAAACGAAGACCGGCATCAGGGCAACTTTGGTTTGCTCCGTAATGTGGATACGCTGGCATGGATTGGGGCGGCACCCGTTTTTGACAGCGGTTCTTCCCTGGGATATGATAAATTGGCTTCTCAGATTTTATCCGGAAAAGGAATTGAGTGCAAACCCTTTAAGAGAATCCATGAAGAACAACTAAAGCTGGTCACTTCCTTTGACTGGATCGTATTTGAACAGTTAAAGGATATCGGGGCGGTAATGCGCTCCGTATTTGATACGGCAGGGGAATATGTGGAAGATGCGAGAAAAAATGCAATTATTACTGCATTTCGCAGACGACTGGAATATCTGGAGCAGATTGCCGGAAACAGAAATCAAATCGGCAGTCGCCAAATGTCCAATCCAACCTTCGGTTGGATTTAAGCATGCCGCTTGGCTCATTGCTCACGGAAATAAAAATAAAACAGAAGATATAGAAGCCAGACATTCGTTGAAGCGAAAAAATATATACATTATTTGCAATGCATATGCCGCCCGTGACCGGGCGGCATCGCTTTTCCACCTTATGCTTTATTTCTGCACCGTATAAAACCCATACGTTGCCCTTCCGTTTTCCCATATGCCTGTCACTTCATACACATAATCACCGTCCACGCCTTCCAGCATGAATTTTCCATCCTTTTCCACCACAGGCACTTCTTCCCCTTCCGGCATTTCCAGCGCTTTCCCGCGCATCGCCGAATCATAACGCACTACTTTCACTTCCGTTGGTTTATCGGAAAAAGAAAGGGTTAAATCCAATGGATCCGTCAATGTCACATCTATCAGCAAATCTCCCCAATCCAGCACATGGACGCTATCCGCCACCACTGCATTGCTCAGGCCGTCTTTATCGGTATATACCCATCCATATCCGCCCCTGTTGGCAAGCACTGTAGCATTGGCCAAATCCGTAGTATATTCCACCTGCATAGTAGGCGGTTCCGCAGGATCCGGCTCCGTATAAATCTCATCTATGATTCCCTGGTATTGATCCGCATCCGAAGGGCTTCCTTCCTCTACCACTTCTATCCGATGAACCCCCGGATACTGCCCAGGATAGGACTCGGCCATAACATTATCCCCATATATTTTTACCATATTTCCTTTGGACAATTGATCCAAAGCTATTTGATTCCCTTCAATATCATGAACCTCATACGAGCCCGGCTCCGCGGTAACTGTGAAAACGCCCGCCGTCTCCCCTACAAAAATATATTGCCCTTCTCCGAACGGCACATACATAGCCGTAATCGCCGTTCCCTCTTCCTCAGGCGCTTTCCCTCCCTTCATTCCATAGGCAAGCGCTGCTGCCGCACCGATTATAATGGCAGCCCCTAACAAAAACCATACATACTTTTTCTTTTTCATAATTTACCCCATTTCTGCACGGCTTTTGTGCCCCGGCATTTCCGGGGCTTTACGCATAGCAAGTTTGCGGACGCCGTGCAGACGCAAACTCGTTCATTACTTTTTCGTTACTAAATATTGTACCATATTCCCATCATTTTATTACATTATGGGAGTTAAACATATATTGATACTTGTAACAGTTCAGCCTTCCGGCTTCGCTGTCACTGAATCCGCCCATTTTAAAGTTTGCCTACGGCAAAGGGGCGGATTCCTGGCTACTCCAATTTACTGGCTGCTAACCGCGCAGCAAGTGCGCAGTTGCAGGCTGAACTGTTATTGATACTTCCGCATCTGAAAATAAAGCAAATCTCTCACACGCCCTATTATCTCATCGGAATATTTACAAACGCAGCTTTCCAACACCCTATCCACTTCTTTTTTACCAAAAGAAAAATGCATGTTACTCCCATAAAGCTTCTCCGCCGCATCCAACTGCTCATCAAAGTTCCTGCTAAACGGTTTTGCTTCTACCCTTTTCATACATTCTTCTAAACTCTTTTCCAGGCTAAAATCTGTCATCGTATCCGCTAACAAAGCAAGCCCATTATCGAATACCGGGGATAATCGGTACGTTTTTGTTTCCATTTCATAAATCACCCCGATATTATTGGTGTGGCGGTCTTCATTCAGAAAAAAAGCATCCATTGCCAAAATAATTGCTATATATTTTCCAAATTGTACAAGGCCTGTAAAATTAATTACATTTTCCACCATATACTCAATACGGCCTTCTACATTAGGGATTTTACTCATTTCCGCGGATAAACTCCCGCCTTTCCATTGGCGGAACAGATGCTCAGCCGTCACAAACTCTTCACCTTCCCCAAGAAAACTATTGCTTTTACAGCCCATATATTTTTTACCCTTATATTGAATTTCAACGGGCAAATACCGTACATAATTTTCCACATCAGAATAAGCTAAGAGCCCGGACACCACCACTTCCGCCAAGCTTTCATACCCCATATAATCTGCCTTATACCATATATTATCTGCCTTCCATTTCAGCTGATTTCCCTTCGAAGAATGGCCTGCGTACTCCAATGGGAGAAATTCATCCAACACGATTTCATCCATCTGTACACCTCCCCTGTCTGCCAGATTCTACTGCTGCATATATATAATTTCTATCCACTGCTTATCCTCCGCCATTCTCCCCCCCGTCTTTTCGATAATCTGCAGCGGGTCATAGGAATCCAGCCCCATGCTTCTCAATATTTCCTTTACATGTGCACGAGTCCTGGGAAAACAGCGGCTTTCCAGGAACTCCTCAAACCTTTTCCAGTCCGGATGTTCCACTATGCCAAAAGCCCGATGCAATATATCATCCGTCTTATTTTCAATATATATCTTCTTATGCATAAAATCAACATCTATAACTGTACAAAGTTCTTCCAGACACATGAAGTTCATACGCATAGTAATATACGGTTCTTCCCCATTCCTTCCCATTTTTCACCCCATTTCCGCGCTGCATTTGTGCCCCGTCATTTCCCATTTCGTCCTTCACCGCTTTTCCGTCATCCGCAGCCGGCAAGGCTTTAGCACCCGCCTACCACATTCCTCTCCACACCTTCGTAAAAAGCCTTAATATTCTTATAAGTCTCCTCAACCACCCTGTTCCTTGCCTCAATACTGGCCCAGGCCAAATGGGGAGTAATAATCAGCCGGTTGCTATCCATAATTTTACTCAAAGGGTTGGATTCCTTCATCGGCTCCGTTCCGGTCACGTCCAGCCCGGCTCCTGCAATCAGATGCTGCGTCAAAGCTGTATACAGCGCTTCATCGTCCACCACCGGCCCCCTGGCTACATTAATTAATATCGACGTTTTCTTCATTTTCTTAAGGGCATCCAAATCAATTAATTTCCGCGTCTTATCGCTCAACGGGCAGTGCAGTGACAGAAAATCCGATTTTTGCAGCAATGTATCCAAATCCACCCTTTCATAATCCGTACAGGTACTGTTCCCGGAAGCGGAATAAAAAATAACCTTGCATCCGAATGCTTCCGCAATCTTCGCCACCCGCCTTCCAATGTTCCCCATACCTACAATTCCCCAGACCTTTCCGTCCAGTTCCGTAAAAGGTATGTCGAAATTGGAAAATCTTGTCTGAGCCGCATATTCCCCGGATTTTACATAATGGTCATAATGATGCAGCTTTTCTAAAACATAAAAACAGAGCGCAAAAGTATGCTGCGCCACCGCCGCCGTGGAATAATCCACCACATTGGCTACCCGGATTCCCTTCTCCCTGCAATATTCCAGGTCCACATTATCAAAACCTGTAGCAAACTCGCAAATCATTTTCAAAGAAGCTGCATCCTTTAAAGTCTCTCTGTTTAACGGCGCTTTATTGGCAATGATGATATCCGCTTCCTTCACCCGCTCTTCCACTTCTCCGGCCACGGTATTGTGATAAATTACCGTTTCCCCCAGATCCTTTAAGCAGTCCACCGAAACATCATCGCCCACGCTTCCCCTCTCCAGAATTACTATTTTCATATCACGTTCCCATCCTTTCCCCATTTGTATCATTAAACTGCTGCCAAGGCGTTATCCAGTATACGCTGCCAGGCGCACTTTACACCCCAACCCTATAAAAATTCAGATACCAAAAGCCCTGGCTGCGGAGTGTGCCTGGCAGATTACACAAAAAATATTGTGTCGGTGACGTAAAAAAGAGTTGGCCCAGCGGCCAACTCCAAAGAATGCTTCGCATTCTTTCCT
>BLLT01000109.1 GCA_011958945.1 Lachnospiraceae bacterium
GACTTACAACGCTGTGGCGTAATTTCCTATAATGTAAAATAAAGGGCTGTCCCGCTAAGATCTTCAGGACAGCCCTCTTATTGTATTCTTTCCAACATCTGCCATCAATTCCTGGCCCTTCGGTCTCTTCCCATCTGTTCATAATAACTGCGCTTCGCCCCATACATCAGCTGCTCCGCCTCCCGAACCAAATCGTCCATTGATGTTATCTTCTCCTCCCAATGTACACCTACCGAAATATGATATCCCCTTCTTTCCAGTTCTTTATCTATTCCCTTTATTTTATCCAGTATCTGCTCTTTCGGCCTGTCCAAATCAAAAGCCACAAATTCATCCCCGCCAATGCGATATGTATCTGCCGCACCGAAATTATCCTGCAAAAGCCTGGCCACACATTGGAGCATCCTATCCCCGGCCTCATGGCCCTGGCTGTTATTTAATTCATGCAAGCCATTGGCATCCGCATAAATGCAGGCAATGGACTCCGTATATTTCTTTGGGTACTCCAGGATTCTTTTCTGATAGCTGTTCCGGTTCAAAAGGCCGGTCAATAAATCATTTTCCCCCATTTCTTTAATGATTTTAAAGGAACGCATATTATTATAAAACATAGAGAAACTCAAAGTAACATTCTCTAACAATATCGGGTTTTTCCAGTATTGTACCATATTTACCGCACCCAGTACGCCGATTAATTTCCCGCTCACATCTTCGATTTTGGCTGCCATGACACCCGTCAGGCAGTCTGCCTGCACAAGCAGCTGCCTTGCTTCCTTATCATTCCCTTTTTGTTCCTTTCCCTTCTTTTCCTTCGCTTCGTACCATATAAGGCTTTTCTCTTCTTCCAAAAAGTTATTTTCGAAAAAACAGTTTGCCTCCAGGACTTCTATGAGCCCTTCCCTCTTTTCCTCATTCCGGCACCACATATACAGCTTGCCTTCATTGGGCGAATCAAATATTTTCAAGAATACGGCCTCTGCGGTAGTCATTTCCCCGATCTTCTCCAATGCCCGCACCGCATAATCTTCCGTACGGTATGCAGAAAAAAGCGTTTTTTCCACATCATATATATAGTTTACCATTTCCAGTCTTTGCTTTTCCACATTGGTCTCGTTTCTGCGGTACCAGAGCAGGCCGATAAAATAAATCACAAAGCAGACCACCACAAACCCTCCATACGAGTAAAGCATGGATTTTGTTTCCGCTGCATTTTGGAAAACGGCTGTCTCCTGAATGGAAATCGCCAGCATCCACTCATTAACCGATAAAGGTGCATAGTAAAAATGCAGGTTCTCTTTATTTTCTTTGGATGCGAGTACCGAATAGCCTTCCTCCCCTTCCATCACTCCTTTCCACAGCTTCGTCTCATCATATCCTTCTCCCAGTTCCTGATATTCTTTTTCGAATATATTCCCCAATTTATTGCGCCAAGTATCCATGAGAAAATCCCCAGTTCTTCTCTCCACGAGATAAACTGACATTTTCCCGCCAAATGCATCTGCTGACCAGAATTCAGGAAGCCGCTCCAGTTCCATTACACCATATAAAATCCCGACCGCTTCACCCTCTTTGATAATCGGCACAAAATGGCGCAGCACTTCCTTCCCTTCCAGAAGATCAATTTCTTTCCCTGATATATGGACACCATGTTCCATCTCCTCTTCAAAAGAAAGGGAGCCCTCCACATTCACATTGCTGCCATCCTTAAGCAGCACTTTGTCATCGGGAAGAAGTATGTATATGCGTGATATTACGCTTCTCGTTTCATAGGATTTCAAAATATTTTTTACTTCTTCACAGTCCAGGTTTTCATATCCCGACAAAATATCCGCAACCACCTCCAGCTGCTCCCTGTCTGATGCAATATGTTTTTCTATATCTTCAGACAGCTGATCCACTTCCTGCTGCAAAGTTTCCTGACAGTCGCTTTCTGCCATTTCATTTACCTTCCAGACCATGCCCGCAAAAGCAATTCCTATGGCCGTAAGAAACACGGCCGTTATTGCCAGATATTTATTCCAGTTCATTTTTGCCCCTCCGTGTTAACTCCCCCTGCTACCAATACCTTATGAAAATCAACTACTTTCTTCTATTATATATCAAATGACAAATTTTCCAACCTTTTTTGAAAAAATATGTTATAGTAAAAATTGATCTAATTTCATTTTTTATACGAAGGAGGCTATTTATGGGAATTTTTATCTTTTTTGTTTGTGCTTTTATTCTCACATTAGATATCCTTGGAAAAATAAATGTCATGGGCAGGATACCTCGCTTTTTGTGTATGCTTTTTCTTCCCCAGGTCATTATTCTGTGCGGGGCTGCTGCCAAAGCAGGAAAACATGGAATTCTTTCTTTTCCCGGCTTTGCTTCTGCGGGAATAGTATTGCTTTACGCCTATTTGCTGGTACGCATCCATCTGTTCCCGGTGCGGAGAGTTGCTTCCTGCACACGCCGGATAAAAATTCTGCTGGGAGGGAAAATCATCCTTTCCTGCAGCTTATGGGGATTCCTGATGCAGGGGATATTCTACATCCTGCTTTTTACAGGGCATCTTTCGCCCCTGGACCGCCTTTTCGCCGGAAGCCCTTTATTGTATACCATAAATGTGATACATAGTATTTCATTTCTTTTCCTCATCCTGTTAAACGGACAAGCCCGCATTCTTTTTACCTGCTACCGCCTTGGTATTGTAAGGAGGCTCCTTATCGTGCTGAACCTATGGATTCCTTTTATCAACCTCTTCCTGATGCATTATCTTGGGAAAAAGGCTGCCGAAGAATGCGATCACGAAATGTGCCGTTTTTCCAATCGGGCTGCCCGGGCCAACAGCAATCAATGTGCCACCAAATATCCTCTCGTAATGCTCCATGGCATTGGTTTTCGGGATTTACGCTATTTCAATTATTGGGGGAGGATTCCTAAAGAACTGACCCGCAATGGGGCCGTTGTCTATTACGGGCATCAGGAGGCCTGGGGAACTATAGAAGAAAATGCCGCTTTCGTTCAGCACAAAATCGAAGAAATCCTTGCTATGGAACATTGTGAAAAGGTAAATATTATCGCCCACTCCAAAGGAGGCCTGGATGCCCGCTATTTGATTACCCACCTTCATATGGAACAGCAGGTGGCTTCCCTCACCACTGTTTCCACACCGCACATGGGCTCTGAACTGCTTCTTATCCTAAATCGGATTCCTGACCGCATATACCGCTTGATTTCCTCCCGGTTCGATTCCGCCTTCCGGAAGATCGGAGACTGCCATCCTGACTGTTATCATGCCAGCAAACAGCTTTCCCCGGAATTTTGCAGGCAGTTTAATCAGGCTACCCCCAATTCCGATTCCGTATATTATCAAAGCTATGCTTCTGTTATGGGGCATTGCTGGAGCGACAGCCTGCTTAGCATCCCCCATCTTTTCATGAGCCTTGCTTCCCATGGGAAGCCGAATGACGGGCTGGTAACGGAAGATAGCGCCAAATGGGGCATATTTAAGGAAACCTTTCAAAATAAATACCGCCGCGGGATTTCCCACGGCGATATGATTGATTTAAAACGTGAAGATTACAAAGGTTTTGATGTCATTGAAACCTATGTGGATATTGTCACCGATTTGAAGAATATGGGGTTTTAAATATTAACGGGAACCCCTCTTAGCGCCTTTCCCGAAACAGTTCAGCCTTTCGGCCGGCTTACCTGTTACCCTTTTCTTCCTTCTTCTGGAAAATCTCTTGAAAGGCTGTCTCAAAGGGCGCTTTTGCGATTCCATATTCTGTAATAATAGCGGTGATCAATTCATTATCCGTCACATCAAAAGCAGGGTTATATACTTTTACCCCTTTCGGTGCCATCCTCTCTTCATACCACATCTGGGTCACTTCTTCTTCCGGGCGCTGTTCAATTTGAATGTCCGCCCCTGTTTTCGTATCTAAATCAATGGTAGAGGTGGGGGCACATACATAAAAAGGAATATGGTACTGCTTAGCAGCCACAGCCACCAGGGAAGTTCCTATCTTATTAGCCGTATCCCCATTCGCTGCCACCCTGTCGCAGCCCACAAACACCGCGTTGACCCAGCCATTTTTCATTACCATAGCGGACATATTATCGCAAATCAGCGTTACATCCACGCCGGAAGCATACAGTTCATACGCCGTTAGACGTGCCCCCTGCAAAAGCGGCCTTGTCTCGTCCGCAAATACCCGGAAACCATACCCTTTTTCCTGCCCCAGATAAATAGGCGCCGTAGCCGTTCCATATTTGCTGGTTGCCAGCTGGCCCGCATTACAATGGGTCAATATACCATCCCCTGGTTTTAAAAGGCTTAACCCGTATTCCCCAATCGTCCGGCAAACCCATATGTCCTCTTCCTTGATGGCCACCGCTTCTTTTTTCAGTTCTTCTTTTATTTCCTTTACTCCTTTTTCCCGATTCGCTTTACAAACTCCCTCCATCCGCTCCAGAGCCCAAGACAAATTCACAGCCGTAGGCCTGGCCGAATTCAGGAAATTTTTCTCCTTCACGAATTCCCGGTAAAAAAAGTCATAGTCTTCCGTATCTATCTGCTTTGCCAATAAATATATACCAAAAGCTGCCGTTACCCCAATGGCCGGTGCCCCGCGCACCTTCAGAAGATAAATCGCATCCCATATTTCCTGTGCTGTCCTTAATTCAACAAGCTTTGTAGTTGCCGGCAAAAGGGTCTGGTCAATAATCACCAGGCAGCTCCTTTCATCATCCAATTCTACCGTTTCGTATTCCATAATATTGCGTTTCATATGTCTTCCTTCCTTTTTCCATCGAAATGTATGCATATCTATATTTTCTTTATTATAGCACTTATTATAGCTTTCTGATATGCCTTTTTTATATTTTTCTTTCGCTTCTGTAACAGTTCAACCCTGAACTTATAAGGTAAAAATTTTTGCCACGCAATAGCCAATCCCTCCGCAGCAGGGAAAGGTGATGATCCAGGCTAAAATCATTTCTTTCATAATCCCCCTATTGACCGCCTCCCCATCCGAAGCAATCCCAACCCCCATAATCGCTGTCGTCTTCACATGGGTAGTGGATACAGGAATGCCTGTCAGGCTGGATAACAGAAGGCAGGCCGCAGCTGCTGCATCGGCCGCTGCCCCCTGGGCTTTATGCAGCCTTACCATATCTATGCCCACTTTTTTGATGATGCGTTCCCCTCCGATTGCAGTTCCTGCTGCCATCCCCGCACTGCACAGCAATGTCATCCAGAGGGGAATCTGAAAATTCCCGCCAGGTATTTTTCCCATTGACAGGAAAATGCCCAGGAGAAATACTCCCATGAACTTCTGTCCATCCTGTGCCCCATGCATGAACGCCATGGCTGCCGCCCCTGCGATTTGTGCCCGCCGTAGCCGGCCCTTCCTTTGCTGTACCCGGTCCTTCTCTTGCTTTATCCCATCTTTCCTTTGCCATATACAGCATTTGCCCCCAAGCCAGCCCAAGGAAAACCCTAAAACGCCGGAGGCTGCCAGCCCATATAATACTTTTATCCATTCCATGCCATTGATTCCTGATAAGCCATTATGTATGGCAATAGCTGCCCCGGTCAACCCGGCAATCAGTGCATGGCTTTCACTGGTAGGTATTCCAAAACACCATGCGGCAGCCGACCACAGGATTATGGAGGTGAGCGCTGCGCACAAGGCTGTCTGGGCCTTTCCCGGCGAATTTCCAAAGTCCACCATATGGCAAATCGTATAAGCCACATTGGCATTCCATACGCTCATCAGGGCCAGCCCGGCAAAATTAAAAACAGCAGCCATACGCACTGCCGGTTTTAGTTCCATCCCGCCGGAGGCTACCAGGGAGGCGATGGCATTGGGGGCATCCGTTGCACCATTGACTATTATGGTTCCTATGAGAAGTATGGTGGTGATCTGTAAGGCGGGAGTTTGAAGGAAAGCAATTATAAAATCATATAAGGGTATTGTCATGTGCTCCTTGAATTCTGCCGTTTGCTGGAAGATATGCAGATATCTATGTTTATTCTCACTTAAAGTATAGCATGGGTAAATGTGAAATATGACACATGAACAGCAGAACAGGCTTTCCGAATCATGCTTTCATACGCAAAAAACCGGTACCCATTTCAGTAAAATCTTCATGGATACCGGTCTTCTTTATTCTTCTTATTCCCTAATCAGGCCAAAACCTTCTTAGTTCTTGTTTGCCAGTTCCGCTTTCAGTTTCTCTGTCAAAGCCGGAACTACTTTATTCAAATCGCCAACGATGCCGTAATCAGCCACATCAAAAATCGGAGCCGTATCATCTTTGTTAATCGCAATGATGATGTCGGATTCTTCCATACCTGCCAAATGCTGAATTGCACCGGAGATACCGATTGCGAAGTATACGTTAGGACGTACGGTCTTACCAGTCTGCCCTACCTGCAAATCCTTGGGTTTCCATCCTGCATCAACTACAGCACGGGAGCAGCTTACCGTTGCGCCCAATACCTCTGCAAGGTCATCCAAAATCTTGAAGTTTTCCGGGCTGCCTACGCCACGGCCGCCGGAAACAAGGATTTTTGCATCCATAATGTCTACGGTATCCACAACGGATTTTACAACTTCCAGAATTTCCACATACTTGTTGTCCGGTGTAAATCCAGGGTTGAACTCTTCCACTACTGCCTTAGCGCCCTCTACCTTGGGTGCCTTCTGCATAACACCAGGACGAACCGTTGCCATCTGAGGACGGAACTGAGGACATGCGATGGTAGCGATTGTATTGCCGCCGAATGCCGGACGGGTCATTAACAACTGATTATGAAGCTGCTCTTTGCCCGGAATCGGGTTCATCGGGAAATCGCCGATATCCAGCTGCGTACAGTCTGCAGTAAGGCCTGTATGAATCCTTGCGGATACACGGGGGCCTAAGTCACGCCCGATAGCAGTAGCACCTACCAGGAAAATTTCCGGTTTATATTTTTCGATAACAGATGACAGGGCATGTGCATAAGGCTCTGTCCTGTACTCTTTTAACTCAGGATCATCCACGAGAATCACCTTATCCGCACCGTAAGCTGCCAGTTCATCTGCAAGGCCTTTTACCTCGTAGCCTACCAATACTGCTGTTACTTCTGTATTTAAATCTTTTGCCAGATCCTTGCCTTTGCCAATCAGTTCCAAAGCGATTCCGCTCAGTTTGTTATCCACCTGCTGTGCAAAGACAAATACTCCTTTATACTCTGCTATATTCATTTTATAATTATGCTCCTTTCAAAGTTTCGCAAAATTGCATCCCCGGTGTGCCGCCTCACAGACGAAGATACTCTGCAAAGTTCATCCAATTTCAATGAAACAGCACACTCGCACAAACTTTATATAACGTGTTTTACTTTTAACTTGTCGATAATGTAATCAACCGCTTCTGCCGGGTCGAGGGCAACTTTTTCCCCTGCACCTTTTCTTACTTTGTCAGAAGCCTTAGCAATCTGTGTCGGAGAACCTTTAAGGCCCAGGTTAGAATCTTCTACATCAACCAGATTATTTCTTCCCCATACGGTGATTTCTGCCTGATAAGCATCGAAAATTCCGCCCGGTGTCATATAGCGGGGCTCGTTTAACTCTGCAAGTGCTGTAATTAAGCAAGGCATTTTTGCTTTTAACACATGATATCTGTCATCGAACTGACGCTCTACGATTACGCTATCGCCATCAATTTTAATATTCTGTGCATAGGAGATAACCGGAATTCCCAAATGCTCGGAAATCTGCGGACCAACCTGTGCCGTATCGCCGTCAATTGCCTGGCGGCCTGTGATGATCAGGTCATACTCCAGGTTGCGGATAGCGCCTGCCAGCGTCTGGGAAGTTGCCCATGTATCTGCACCGCCTAAAACCCTGTCTGTTACCAGAATACCTTTATCTGCGCCCATAGCCATAGCTTCACGGAGAACTTCTTCTGCCTTCGGAAGACCCATGGTGATAACGGTTACTTCCGCGCCATATTCGTCTTTTAATCTAAGCGCTGCTTCCAGCCCTGCCTTATCATCCGGGTTCATGATAGTAAGCATCGCACCTCTGTCAAGTGTACCGTCAGGATTGAACTTAACGCCGCCCTTTGTATCAGGTACCTGTTTAATACAAACAACAATTTTCATTGTATTTCCACTCCTTATATTCGTTAGATTTTCATTTATGTGTTATTTCAACAATGCGCCGGAGATAACCATACGCTGTACTTCGCTTGTACCCTCGTAGATTTCCGTAATCTTAGCATCGCGCATCATGCGCTCTACATCGTATTCTCTTGTGTAGCCATAGCCGCCGTGGAGCTGTACTGCCTTTGTAGTAACTTCCATAGCAACTTCTGCCGCATATAATTTTGCTTTTGCAGCTTCTACGGAATATACCTTCTGGGTATTCTTCGCAATTGCAGCCTTGTATACGAGCAGCTGTGCAGCTTCTACCTTAGTAGCCATGTCAGCCAGCTGGAACTGCGTATTCTGGAACTGCCCGATAGACCTTCCGAACTGCTTTCTTTCTTTTACATATTCCACTGTTCTCTCCAGGGCGCCTTCTGCCAGGCCGAGAGCCTGAGATGCGATACCGATACGTCCGCCATCCAGCGTATGCATAGCAATACCGAAGCCTTTGCCTTGCTGTCCGAGGATATTGCCCTTCGGAATTCTGCAGTCCGTGAAAATCAATTCATATGTAGAGGAGCCGCGGATACCCATTTTCTTTTCTTTCGTACCGAAAGTAAATCCTGGTGTTCCTTTTTCTACGATGAATGCGGTAATTTCTTTGGACATTCTGCCACGTTTTTCAACCATTCCTGTAACAGCGAAAATAACGTATACATCCGCTTCTTTACCGTTGGTAATAAAAATCTTGGAGCCGTTAAGTACCCACTCGTCGCCGTCCAGCACTGCCTTAGTCTGCTGGCCCTGTGCGTCTGTACCTGCGCCGGGCTCTGTGAGTCCGAAAGCACCGATTTTTCTTCCGCTTGCCAAGTCAGGAAGATATTTCTGTTTCTGTTCTTCCGTACCATATGTTAAAATAGGGTCGCAGCAAAGAGATGTATGTGCAGACACGATAACACCGGTTGTACCGCAAACTTTGGAAAGTTCCTCCACACACATAGCATATGTGAGAATATCGCAGCCCTGTCCGCCGTATTCCTTCGGAATCGGAATCCCCATAAATCCTGCTTTTGCCATTTTCTCAACAGTTCCTCTAGGGAATACTTCTGTTTCATCAACCTCTTGTGCCAGAGGTTTTACTTCTTTTTCAGCAAATTCCCTGAAAAGAGTTCTTGCCATTTCATGTTGTTTCGTTAACATAAAATCCATGATTTTATTTCCTCCATATCTTTGTTTATATAATGGTTAGACAAGGTATCTTGCCTTGATAAGGTACCTTGTCTTGATAAGGTATCTTGTCTTGATAAGGCATCTTGTCTTGATAAGGCATCTTGTCTTGATAAGGTATCTTATCTTGAATAGTCATAAAAACCTTTGCCTGTCTTCTGGCCCAGCTGTCCGCCGCGTACCATTTTCTTAAGAAGCGGATGAGGACGGTATTTCGGGTCGCCGGTCTCTGCCTGAAGCACTTCCATAATAGCCAGTACGATATCCAGACCAACCAAATCGCCAAGGGCAAGAGGACCCATCGGATGGTTTGCACCCAGTTTCATCGCATTGTCAATACCTTCTACAGAAGCTACGCCGTCAGCATAAATACCGATTGCTTCGTTAATCATCGGAATCAGTATCCTGTTAACAACAAAACCTGCTGCTTCATTTACCTGTACCGGTGTCTTGCCGATTTCTTCGGAGATAGCTTTAATTTTTTCCACTACTTCATCCGGAGTATTCAATCCTGCAATCACTTCCACCAGCTTCATAACCGGAGCGGGATTGAAGAAATGCATACCGATTACCGGCCTGTCAAGCCCTGCACCGATTTCCGTAATCGAAAGGGAGGAGGTGTTAGTAGCGAAGATACAATCTTTTTTGCAGATATCCTGCAGTTCTTTAAATGTCTGTTTCTTAATATCCATTACTTCCAGTGCTGCTTCTACTACCAGGTCACAGTCTGTGCAAATGGTCTTTACGCCTGTTGTGATTTTTGCAAGAATCGCATCTGCCTTTTCCTGATCCATTTTTCCTTTTGCGATACGTTTTTCAAAACCTTTTGCAATTTTGTTTTTGCCGTTTGCCGCAAACTCTTCGTTGATATCGCAAAGGAATACTTCATATCCTTCTGTCTGGGCAAAAGCCTGTGCAATACCGGAACCCATTGTACCGGCACCAATAATACCTACTTTCATATTCGTTCCTCCTAAAATGTATTAATTTATTTTAAATCATCCGTGTTATGGCAATGTAACCTGTTGCTGCTGGCTGCCGACTTGTTATTTCGGATGATTTTCCTACACGCTTTCCACAACATCTGCTTTGCCTGTATTCTTTTTATTTGTTCAGGAATTTCTCCACTTTCCTCTTTTCAAGGAATGCGGCCATGCCTTCCTTCTGGTCATAGGATTCGAAGCAGTCACCGAATAATTTTTCTTCTATCACGATTGCTGCATCCATATCCACATCCAGGCCTTCATTGATTGCCTTTTTGCAGTTGCGCACTGCGATGGGCGCATTCTTTGCGATGCCTGCTGCCATTTTCTCCGCTGCCGGCATTAATTCTTCCTGGGTATACACTGCGTTGACAAGCCCGATGCGGAGCGCTTCATCCGCTTTGATGTTCCTTGCGGTGTAAATCATCTGTTTTGCCATGCCTGCCCCTACAAGACGAGCCAACCTCTGAGTGCCGCCGAATCCAGGGGTAATGCCAAGGCCAACCTCAGGCTGTCCGAATACCGCATTATCCGAGCAGATCCTGATATCACAGCTCATGGAAATCTCGCAGCCGCCGCCCAAAGCAAAGCCGTTTACCGCTGCGATAACCGGAACAGGGAATGTCTCCAGCTTGCGGAATACATCGTTTCCTTTTTTGCCGAAAGCTTCCCCTTCTGCTTTCGTCAGGGAACTCATTTCGCCAATATCTGCTCCGGCTACAAAGGATTTCTGCCCTGCCCCGGTCAAAATCAAACATCTTACTTCATCCAGATTTACTTCGTCCAATGTTTTATCCAATTCTTCCAGCACTGTTGAATTCAATGCATTCAATGCCTTTTCACGGCTAATCGTAATTACACCGTAATTGCCTTTCTGCTCATATACAATAAATTCCATTTTATCCTCCATTTCTGTTGCTGTTTCTTGGCCCAGCGGCCAATTCATAGTGACTTGCAGCGCCGATTTCCTATAAGGGCAAAAATACATCTAATATATACAGTCGGATAAGCAGACCCGTAAAAGCCTGCTTATCTCATTATATTTCTACCGTTTATTCTCTTGTGACAACCGTTGCGCATCCCATTCCGCCGCCGATGCAAAGTGTAGCGAGCCCGGTCTTCGCATCCTTTGCTTCCATTTCATGAAGCAATGTTACCAGGATACGGCATCCGGAAGCACCTACCGGATGGCCAAGAGCAATAGCGCCGCCATTCGGGTTGAGCTGTTTGTCCACATCAATACCCAAATCTTTTCCAACCGCTACGGACTGTGCTGCAAATGCTTCATTGGCTTCGATAATCTCAAAGTCTTCAATCTTCATGCCGGTTTTTTCCATAACTTTCTTGGTAGCAGCAACAGGGCCAATACCCATAACTTCGGGCCTTACGCCTGCCAATGCCCCTGCCACATAAGTAGCCATAGGTTTTACGCCCAATTCTTTTGCTTTCTCTTCGCTCATCACAACAATCGCTGCCGCACCGTCATTGATACCGGAAGCATTCCCTGCTGTAACAAAGCCATTCGGGTTAATCGGGCGAAGTTTTGCAAGCCCTTCTATAGTAGAGCCCGGACGCGGTCCTTCATCTACTTTGAATTCAACCATTTCTTTCTTCTTCTTTACCATAACCGGTACGATTTCTTTGTCAAATGCGCCGGATTTCTGAGCCGCTTCTGCTTTCTGCTGGCTCTTTAATGCGAACTCATCCAGTTCTTCCCTTGTCAATCCCCATTCTTCGCAGATATTATCCGCTGTCTTAATCATGTGGTACTGGTTAAAAGCATCCCAAAGGGCATCATTTACCATCGTATCCACTAATGTACCGTTGTTCATCCTGTAACCGAAACGTGCATTGGGAACTGCATAGGGAGCCATGGACATGTTTTCCATACCGCCTGCAACTACGACATCAGCATCCCCTGCCAGAATCATCTGTGCTGCCTGATTTACACAGTTAAGGCCGGAACCGCATACAACATTCATCGTAACTGCCGGAACCTCAATGGGAAGCCCTGCTTTAATTGATGCCTGGCGCGCTACGTTCTGTCCAAGGCCTGCCTGAATAACACATCCCATATATACCTGATCTACCTGTTCAGGAGCAACCCCTGCCCTGTTTAAAGCTTCCTTAATTACAATTGCGCCCAGCTCTGCTGCCGGTGTTGTGCTCAAAGAACCGCCCATCGTACCAATTGCCGTACGGCAGGCGCCTGCCAAAACTACTTTTTTTGCCATTGTTTTCTCCTCCATCCATATGCTTTACGGTTAGATGCAATGATTGTTAATTTTTTATCATTGCCCATTGCTCTTATTATATCATAGGGCAGTTGTTTTTGCAATGATTATGGAATCATCTTCGTAAAAATGGGTAACAGTTCAGCCCAGGACTTTGCACTTGC
>BLLT01000110.1 GCA_011958945.1 Lachnospiraceae bacterium
GATGCCGCGCAGACACAAACTTGGGATTGCCTTTCTGCTTTATTCTATTTCATAAACCATTCAAAAGAAACGCTCTGTTATAAAGCTTCATTTCCTTCCTTACCACTCAGCATTCTCTGCGCCTTGAATAGGATTCGGCTCGGTAATTTCGTCCTCCGGAACCGCTTCCTGAGTCTCCGCTTCCCCTTCTTCCCCTTCTCCTTCCTGTTCCTCCGGTTCTTCCTCCAAAAGAATAGGGGATGCCGTATCCTCAATCCTTAGATAGCTTAAGTTAAAGTCCACGTTGCCCTCAATTCCGTCTACGCTTCCCTTCGAAGTATATTGCCACATATGATAGTAGCCCTGGTAGATGGGAACATCCCGGTATTCTGCCAGCCATACTATGTAATCCCGCAGTTCGTTCATATCCAGCATGTCATTTAACCAATTTCTGGAAGAATATACGCCCGCACGATATCCTGCACTTTCCATGGTGGCACAAAAAGCCTTGCTTACTGCCGTTCTCGTTTCCACATCCAGGCCATCGGCTCTGCCGCTGCCGCCCAGGCCCTCCACATCGATAAATACCGGATAGGTTATTTTATAGTCCTTACATAATGCGGTAACCATACTGGCTTCTTCTACCGCTTCCACCGTATTGACAGCCTGAGTGAAGAAGTAGACCCCTACCGGAATACCGGCCCGTATTGCCCCCTTGATATTCGCTTCAAAATAAGGGTCTTCAATCAAAGCCCCAGTGGTGGCCCCCCCGGTAGCCCACACGGATAATGGCGAATTCTACGCCGGCCTTTTTCACCTTATCCCAATCAATCTCTTTATTCCACTTGGAAACGTCAATCCCTGTTTTGGAGGTAGCATTTCCTTCCTGCATTCCTGTGATTTCGGATTTATCCGCATCGTCCACCGCATCGTTTGCCTCCAAATCCTCCAGTTCCGCATCCACTTCGTCTTCGGTCAGAATCAGCAGGTCTATATCGTCTATCACTACGTATTCCACGCTCTGCTTCACGGTTATATGTGCATTCGTTTCCGGCACGCGGTATCCTGACGCCTCTTTTAACGCCACCTCATATTCCCCTGAACGGAGATACTCAATATAAATTATGCCATCCTTATCTTCGTCTTTATATTCCTTATTCCCGTTCAAAACGACACAGAACTCCTCGCCGGTAACCAGTTTCCCCGCATTGTCCACTATCTGGATACGCAAGTCCTTTTGCACAGAGGTCATAAGCAGGGATAAATTTTTCCCGTCCATCTTTTCAATGGATGAATAGGGCTTCTTATCCGGCTCAAAAAAAGTCTCATCCCCAAGAAAGGCCCGTGGGTCATCCCCTATCTGCATCGATTCCGCATTTTCCGATGCGCTTTCTTCTATGCCGGCGGCCTCCTCCACCTCCTGCGAAGATTGGATATTGTCATACAGGACAATCCCGCCCACTGCTGTCACCATAAATAAAATCAACAAAATGATGATTCGTTTCACATTAGAGCCCATTTGCAACCTCTACCATATACTTTCCATAATCCGTTTTCAGCAGCGGCTCCGCCAGCTTTAACAGCTGTTCTTTTGTTATAAAGCCTTTTTTATACGCAATTTCCTCAATACAGGAAATATAAAGCCCCTGCCTTTTCTGAACGGCTGCCACAAAATCAGCCGCATCGAGCAGAGAATCATGGTTTCCTGTATCCAGCCATGCAAACCCTCTGCCCAGAGTCTCCACCATCAGGCTTCCCCGCCTTAAATATTCATTATTGATGCTGGTAATCTCTATTTCCCCTCTCGCAGACGGCTTCACATTCTTTGCAATCTCCACCACCTCATTATCATAAAAATAAAGCCCTGGCACCGCATAATTGCTCTTGGGATTCTCCGGCTTTTCTTCGATGGAAAGGGCCTTTCCGTTCTCATCGAATTCCACTACCCCGTATTCCCTTGGGTCTCTGACATAGTAGCCAAAAATCGTAGCTCCTTTTTCCCTCATGGCTGCTTCCCGCAGCACACGCGAAAAACTCTGCCCATAGAAAATATTATCCCCCAAAACCAGTGCCACCCTATCCTGTCCGATAAAGTCGGCCCCTATCAAAAAGGCATCCGCCAGTCCCCTGGGGTATTCCTGCACCGCATATTCCATCTGAAGTCCCAGCTGCTCCCCTGTGCCGAACAAATCCTGAAACACAGGCAAATCCCTGGGCGTAGAAATAATCAATATCTCCCGTATACCAGCTAACATCAAAGTGGATAACGGATAATAAATCATCGGTTTATCGTACACGGGCATAATCTGCTTGGAAATCGCCTTTGTTAGCGGATAGAGCCTCGTACCGCTCCCCCCTGCAAGTATTATTCCTTTCATCTATAGATGGCCTCCTTTGTTTGTTCTTCCGTTTGTTCTTCTGTTTCAACATTATACCATAAAAACAAAAAAATGAAAGTGGGAAACTATGCATATTCCATCACTGTGCCGCCCTTCTCTGTTCCGTCACTTCTCCCCAGCTCTTAATCCCAATAATATCTTTTGCGAAATCCGTATATTCCTCCTGTTGCTTCGTATCCATATACCGGAACACATTATAGGCATACTTATGGGAGCCGTCCAGATTGTTTAAGCCAAGGGCCAATTCCTGCTCCAGTTCTTCCACTGCATCCGTCTGCCTGGAAAAAAGCACCGCATCCACGTGGGCATTAGCTTCTGCCACTTTATAGGCATATACCAGGGCTGCAGCCTGTATATCCTCCCCATCAGAGGAAGTATAACCCAGTTCGCTTAGCGTGACAGATCGCACTTCCCCATCCTCCATCAGAAATTCTTCCTGTTCCAGATAATCCGTTACCACATGAAAATTTGCCATCGTCACCATGGCAGTATCAACAGAATTTTTCACATACCGGGACTCATTCCATATATAAGGAGAGGTCAGCGGCACATTATAAGGATGAATCGCCAGGCCCCATTCAATGTTCCCGCCTTCCTTTATCTGTTTATTAAATTCATCCAGAATATCCTTCCCGTCATAGCTTCCCGTTCCGCCGGCATTGCTGTCCCATCTCTGATCCAGCGAAATATAAATCCTGCTGGCGGCATTCCTGCTTTTTATAATATTGTAGCATACCCTGAAAGCCTTCACATACTCCCTCACATAGGTTTTTACATCGGTATATTGCATATAGTTCCAGCTCTCTCTTGCGTTGATTTCATTGCCGATAACCCAGTTTGAAATCACCCCTCTTCCATTCGCCCTTCCCGAATACCGTTCTGACAAAAAAGAACTGACTGCCGCAAGGCATTCTATCCCGTCTTCTTCCGACGCATTAAATGCATAGTAGGGTGCATCCCCGATGCCGTCACGCGCCAAAGGGTGCACCATCTGGGGATAACCTTGGGCTATGTCATTCAGAAGAATTACGGTAATCTCGATTTCTTTATCCGTCAGGGTACTGAAAATAAGGTCATATTCCGAAATAGCTTCACCGTTAAACTCATAGGCTTTCCCCTGATATCCATATTCAATGGTAGGATATTCTTCGCTGGTAGTCTTCCCCAACACTCTCGATATGGGGATATTATATGCCGCATGCCTTATTCCTAAATCATCGATTTCCGATGACAGAAGTTTGTTCGGATCAATCAAAAGCCCTTTCTTGGTAGGCATTTTCTCCCCATTAGATTTGTATGCCGATACTTCCCCTGGATTCGTAATATACTGCGGCTTACACACCGGCAGATATTCTCCATCCTTCTTTATTGCAATTGAATATTTATACAGAAATCCATTAATTGTACCGAAATGTCTGGAAAACTGGAATTCTATCTTTTCCCCCTTAAAAACACTCTTGATAGCCGCCCCTTGGGAAATATCGTCATGCTGAATCCGGGAAGCTATAAGATAATAAAAATCATCATCGCTGGCCGGAATCCCTTCCGCCGTAGCTTTCAGCAAAACGTTGCTCGTTGCATTATTGACTAAGCAGGATTCTATTTTCAAGAAATCTTCCGCCGTTTCCTCTGTCAGTTCTACTTCTAAGGGACGCCCGTCCACTGCCTCCAATACGTCCATTCCCGACTCCATGGAAAAATCCAGCACCCCCTCGCTTTCTGCCATTGCCTCTTCAGCCTCCGCCGCTTTCCTGGCCCTGCGTTCTTCCCCTCGCTCCAGCCGTTCTGCCCAGGCTTCTTTTACCTGATGCCCCTGAATCTGCCGATAAATCATCCCCCCTGCAATGACCAGGAAAAGAAGCAGCGCAGCAGCAATCACCACTGTATTTTTCTTCTTATCCCCTTTTTCCCTTTTCTTAAAATTCATTCACCCTACCTCTTATTATGACCTCTTATTATGTCCTTTCGGAATCCCCCTTGCACCTGCCTTTACAAAGGTAAAAACGTGGCGGCACTTTTCGGGTGCCGCCAGGCTAACGCTTATTTTTGCTGATACATTTCTTCGTAATATTTCTGGTAATCGCCGCTGGTGACATTTTTCATCCAGTCCTCGTGCTCAAAAAACCACTGGATGGTGAGCTTAATACCCTCTTTAAACATGGTTTCCGGCTCCCAGCCGATTTCTGCTTTTATTTTGTCCGGTGCAATTGCATAACGCCTGTCATGGCCTTTCCGGTCTTCCACATAGGTAATCAGATCCCTGCTGACCAAAGCTTTCCTTGGGTCTTTCTCCGGCAGCATTTCCTGTAAAGTATCGATAATGATATGAATAATTTCTATATTCTGCTTCTCGTTATGTCCGCCTATATTATAGGTTTCAAACAACCTGCCTTTTTCCTGCACCATATCAATGGCCTTCGCATGGTCCTCCACATAAAGCCAGTCACGTACATTTTTCCCATCACCATATACCGGCAGTTTCTTTCCCTGAAGCGCATTGTTGATAATTAAAGGAATCAGCTTTTCAGGAAACTGGTACGGGCCATAGTTGTTGGAGCAATTGGTAATATTAGCGGGAAAGCGGTACGTATCCATATAGGACTTCACCAGCATGTCCGAACTGGCCTTGCTGGCCGAATAAGGGCTGTGGGGAGCATAGGGGGTTGTCTCATAAAAGTATCCCCCGTCCTCTTCTAACGAGCCATACACTTCATCGGTGGAAACATGCAGAAATTTCTTCCCCTCTTTAAATGTTCCGTCCGGAAGTTCCCAGGCTGATTTTGCACAATTAAGCATAACCGCAGTTCCTAAGACATTCGTCTGTACAAAAATCTCCGGGTTGCGTATGCTTCTGTCCACATGGCTTTCTGCCGCGAAATGAACCACCCTGTCGATATCATTTTCTTCAAAAATCTTCGCAATAGCCTCTTTGTCACAAATATCCGCTTTTACGAAAGTATAGTTTTCCCGCCCTTCCAAAGCCTTAAGGTTTTCAAGGTTTCCTGCATAAGTGAGGGCATCCACATTGATAATACGTATTTCATCCCCATACTTTTTGAACATATAGTGAATATAGTTAGAACCTATAAACCCTGCGCCGCCTGTTACTAAATAAGTCCTCATTTCTAACCTCATTTCCGCACCGCTATCGTGCCTGATATTTATATTTTATTCAAACTCCCAAATCACAGGTATACTTATCCAGCTTTTGCCTAATGCCTGTCTTTTCCCCGTTTCCACCTTTTACCCCATTTCTGCGCCGCCTTTGCGGCCCGGCATTTCCTGGGCTTTACGCACGGCAAGCTTGCGGATGCCGCACAGACACAAACTTGCAATTGAAAATTTTTAATCTTCCACTCAGACATGTGGATTTATTTTACCATGCACTCTCCCATTTTTCAATGTTTTTCTGTCAAGGTAAGAAAAAGATAAGAAAAAATCGGATAATAATTCAGTCTGCCCGGCCTTCCTCCCCCACTTTGTCGATGAATTACTTCATGAAATCATTGACTTTTTTCGTCAATGCTGACACAATCAAAGAGTATAAAAAGCATTGGATTATATTACGCAATCGGAAAAGGGGAATTTGACTCATGATGTACATGCATTATTGCAAACCTTGCCACCGTGTCCACATGTTGAATGGGCACAAAATGACTTGCCCCAAATGCGGCGGTTCTATTACCGAACTACGCATTCCCTATATGGAATATGTGAGTATGGATATAGACGAACGCAATGCCTTCAAAAGCAGATGCGCCGATGATGAACAATTGAAGGAACTTGGCACTACATACCGGATGTATAAATACAGTAAGTGGTACAAAGAACTTCACAGCCAATAGGAAAAGCTGACCAGGTAAATTTTCCTGTCTTAAACAATATGGCCTAACCAAACTGTTATGTTATTTCCGTGCCACCCATAAGAAAAGCTAAAAAAGTGGATTTTTTCAACAGAACATAGTACAATAAGTAAATGGTTTACAGGCTTTCGGAATTTTCTCGCGATTCCCGCAGGCTATTATTTCACTATGGAGGAATATCATGAAAAAATCGCATAAAGGCAAACATAGAAAAAGCAAATCCAAGGTAAACGGACATATCATATTGCTGGCGGCTATATTGGTTCTGGCGGCTACGGCTATTATAAAGCTGATTATATGGAACATCGGCACCAAGTCAGACTACGACCCTGACAACATTGCCGAAGGGTATGATGTGGAAGCACTTGATACTATTATACCGCTTAGCGAATCCAAACTGGAAGGCCATGTGGACGATGGCGTTACCACCATCCTCTGTTTGGGTAATAATCCCCTCACAGATGAAACCGGAAGCAATGGCTTTATTTCGCTGCTCTCTTCCAAGACAGGCGCTGTCGTATATAACGGCGGCTTCCCGGAATCCACCATAGGGGCCAAGTACGCTGTATACAGCGAATCCTATCCAAAGGATAACTTTAATCTCCCTTATGTTGCACAGAGTATCTGCAGCAAGGATTTTTCCCGTTTAGAGTCAGCCGCCATGGCTGAACAGGATAAAATTTATCAGGAATCTGTTGAAACGTTAAAAAACATTGATTACGGCAAGCTGGACATGATTGCCATCATCTACGATGGACGGGATTATCTGGAATGCATCCCTTCCGATAACCCCAACGACCCGCATGAACTCAGCACCTATACCGGAGGACTGCGTACCGCCATCGAAAACATCCAAAACACTTATCCCTATATAAGAATCGTTGTAATGTCCCATACCTTTGCACAGTCAATTGACGCAAACGGCAACTATCAAAACGGGGGCAGCACCGACCTCGGGAACGGAGCCCTCCCCCATTACCTGCTGAAAGAAATTGATGTGGCCATTTCCTGTGGTGTTTCCATTATCGACAATTTTTATGGAACCATTAACGAAGATAATTATCATGATTATATGAGTGACTATATCCATCTTAACGATGCCGGACGGGAAGCCATGGCCGCCAGGTTGGCAGAATTTGTGAATACAGGCAGGACTTCTGCCAGGTAGGGGAGGGATATCCTCCCCCCCTTGTTACTTTTCTGCTATTTTTACCGTAATATATTTCTGGCTTCGGCTACTTGGCTTATCAGGTTGCGTCATCCGTAATTCTCCCCTCTTAATAAGCGGAAGCAAATATTTTCTGGTGAAAAATGTCCGATTATGATACCCCATATATTCACAAATTTCTTTTTTACTTTTTTCTTCCTGGCAAAAAATGAGGATACGTTGCAAAATAACCCTGTCTTTGCTAACTTGGTCACTAACTTGGTCACTAACTTGGTCACTAACTTGGTCACTAACTTGGTCACTGACCAAGTTAACTTGAGAAGGTCCCACTTTTCCCACTGAAATATCCGTCAAAGGAATTAATGTTTTAAACACATTTCCCTCTATAAATTCCGGCGTTCCCCCTGAATATAACTTGGTATATTTATACGTGTTCCTCATTCCAGATCCTAACTCGTCTGCCAGTGACGTTTCTCGAAATACTTTTGAAATGGCCGGATTTTTGGAATATGGTTCAAAATTCGACAATTCCAGAATGCCTGTTCCATGCGCTCGGCTGGCATTCTCAGTATACATATACTCTTTTCCAATTACAAACTTTGCTACATAATTAGATGAATAGTCGCGATGTGCCAATAAATTGGAGAAAATCTCCCTCAATATTTTATCTCTGGCGCTTACACTGTTTATTCCTTCCAAAACAAATGGGTCACTTAAATGCTTTTTACCAAATTCCATTAATCTGTCATAAGTATCAAATAAATTTGTAATAATTACATCCCTATCATCATAACGGTCTACATTTTCCACGCGGAAAATCGCATCCGTCTTATGCTGTGGAAGCGCAGACATTATTGTGATATCTTTTCCAAACAAAAGGATTGCCCCAAGGGTAATTCCTTCCCAACGCTTCTCATCATCTTTCAAAATTAACCCCGCACTTCGTAAAAGCGCTTCATCTCCCATTGTTAGCCATGGATGATTCATATTTCGAATACGGCTCATTTTTCTAGCACGATCAATCAAATCAGAGCGCAAATCTGACATTTCAAAACCTGTAACCTTATTTACATAATAACTATCCTGTTTTCTTGCATATAAATGGAAAACCGCATCAGAATTGTTCGTGATATCCAAATCCGCTTCATGATTCCGTTCAAATATTTTCCCATTATGCCTACATACTTGTGTACCTATTGGCACATATGCATGCAGAACTATAAGACCATCAATTTGAATTTCTTCCAAACTTAAATACAACGGCGGATACAATTTATTTGCATTATTAACCGCTGTGACGAAATCTTTCTTCAGCTTCTCCACTGCCCCCGGCAACACCCCTGTGATTAGACCATCATCACTTATTCCAAGAAAAATATGCCCTCCAGCACGATTAGAAAAGGCACAAACGGTATCATAAATGTCCTTCGTAATTTCCTTTGTAGACTTTTTAAATTCTACAGTATTGCTTTCACCACTCTCAATTAATTTTAAAGCCTCAGCCTCTGTCACCCGATAGCCACCTCCTAATACTCCACCGAAAACAATTCCTCAAAATCATACCCAAGTACTATGCGCCTCATCTCCTCCAGTTCCTCCTCCAGATTCCCTTTCGTCACCCGATGCTCCCCACTCGCAAAGCATTCTGTCATATAACGGTTGATATCCGGATGATAATGGCTATAATCCGCATAATTATCCAAATTACAGATAATCCATTCCTGATTGGGGAAAAAGAAAACCTTCACATTATCATAGGCAAACAGCCGCTCCGAAATATACTCATATTCCCGAAGCACCGCTTCCAGCTGCTTCTCCTGGAGCACATCATTCCAATACAGAATACTGTAGGGCGGATAAAACACATAAAATTCCGTGTCAGGATTCGCTTCTATATAAGGGCATATATTGCTGTCCATATTGGCTTTAATATTTTCCACGAATTTATCCTGTTCCGCCTCTTCCTCCGCGGGTTTTGCTGCCACATAATTGTGCATCACCCATTGTTTATTATAATAATCCTCCGTCCACCAGCTGGCATACACGGTAGACAAATCCGTCTTATCCGGGTCGGCCAGCGGCCTCATGATATACTGCAGCAATACATCTTTGTTCAGCAAATACGGGATATCATTCCATACTGTATCGTCATACAAATATTCCGGGATAGGATATTTCGTCTCCTCTACCCCGCCGCTATACGTAATCACATCAATGCCGAGAAAAACCGCGTCCACTTCACGAGCATCCGCAAAGATGATATCCATGATATTCGCCTGGTCTTTGGGAAATGCCCCGCTATAACTCAATTTCAATGTCTCCAGTCCCATCAGTTCTTCAAACCAATGGGTATTGAAATTCACCGTCATGGATGATCCCAAAATCACACTGTCATAGTCCATATGCTTCGCCATCCCCGGATTCTGGTTCACTTGATTATCCACCTGATAAGGGAAATCCTCCAGCGGCTTATGATATTGGAAAAAAGGGTCCACATATGCCACCAGCAGCATCACCGCCCCCGCTGCCGCCAAAAAGGTCAAAATAAATGCGGCAAACCATTTCTTATAAGATACCCGCCCAGGCCGGCTCTTTCCCGCTGACAAAACCGATATCCTTTGCATGATTTCTTTCTCCTGCTTCATTATGATTTATCCTTCTAAAAGAATGCTTCGCATTCTCAATTCATGCGTCTTGCAACGCAGTTTCCTATAAAGATTCGGGTGTCAAAAGTATCTTCGCCACAGCTAAAAATTCACATACAAAAAAGTGCTCACGTTGGAGAACGTCAATACGCACCAGAGCAGCAGCAAAGCGAATAATACCGCCGTCCACACTCGGGGCTTTATCTTTTCCCCGATCTCCGCCGCATTTTTCCCCAGAAATACCAATAGCAAAGAAAAAGCAGTAAATACCGCCATCAGTATATAATGGCCAAATTCCCAACGGTCCAGCCGCAGTACCTTGAGGATATACCAAAACTCATCCAGATTAAAATAACCCGCCAGATTACGGTTCACTCTCACAAAGTCATTGGCGAAAATCAGCCGGAATAATTGATTCCCCTGTGCCACACTCTCTGCCCGGAAGTAAACCCACGCACAAGCAACAAAGCAAAACGTGAGAAACACACCGAACGCTTTCGCCATTCCCCTTAACGCCTGATTTTCCCTTCTTCCCTGCCACATCCTCGTCAGAACATACAGCCCGCCGTGCAAAAGCCCCCATAAGATAAAATTCCATCCGGCCCCATGCCATATACCGCTGACCAGGAAAACCAACAGCAGATTGCAGTAAGTCCTGGCTTTTCCTTTCCTGTTCCCGCCCAAGGGAATATAAAGGTATTTTGTAAAAAATTGATTTAACGTAATATGCCACCGTTTCCAGAAATCCACAATATTCCTTGCCTTATAAGGGGAATTGAAATTTAACGGCAGTTCAATGCCAAACATCCCGCTCACCCCTCTGGCCATATCACAGTACCCGCTAAAATCAAAGTAAAGCTGCAGCGTGTAGAAAATGATCAGCAGCAGCCCGTCCCAGCCATGCATGATATCCAGGTTTGCATACCCATAGTCTACCGCTCCCCCAAAGGTATCCGCCAGAATCACCTTTTTAAGCATCCCCAGAATAAACAGGCAGCTTGCCCGCATCATCCTTTCCCCATCCGGCTTCTTTCCCCCCACACCGGCCAGCCGGGGCAAGAATTCGGAGGGCATCACCAGCGGCCCTT
This sequence comes from Lachnospiraceae bacterium, assembly GCA_011958945.1. Classification (GTDB taxonomy): domain Bacteria; phylum Bacillota; class Clostridia; order Lachnospirales; family Lachnospiraceae; genus Kineothrix. The sequence goes on from BLLT01000110.1 coordinate 11,143, forward strand.
CCACCAGCTTCGGGAAATATACAACGGACAGCATATAATCCACCAAATGCCCTCCATCCACTTCCCCGCGGAAACAGTCCACCAGATAGGAAATCTGATGAAAAGTAAAAAAGCTGATGCCTACAGGCAAAGCGATATGCAGCAAGGACAGTTCCCTTCCGCCCATCGCATTCCAGTTCCCAATAAAAAAATTCATATACTTAAAGAAAAACAGCAGCGCCAGATTTCCTGCAATCCCTGCTGCCAGTATCCTTTTTGCTGTCCTTTTTCCGAGTTCGGCTTCCTTGCAACATTCAGCATTATTACCGTTTCCCGATTCCATTCCGGCTGCAGCCCCGCTGTTCCGTTTCCTTTTTCTCAGCTTCCCCGCCATTCCATAATTAAATGCAATGCTAAGCAGCAAAAGAAATACATACTCTATCCGGAAACTGCCATAGAACCAAAGCGACATGACAATCAGCCAGAGTTTGGCCGCCATGCCGCCCCAGCGATTCCCTATAAAATAAAACCCTGTCAGGCTAACCGGTAAAAACAAAAATACAAATATATACGATTGAAATAGCATATCAACTGCCATGCCCTTTCCACAATCTGCAAATTATCATACACACATGATATACCCAATATTCCAAGCCGGCATCCGCATTACAACAATGGGATATCGGCCTGCGCTGCGCCCGCCAAATGTTTCTGCCGCCGCTTGGCCCGCCGCTTACAAGAACCCCGTTTACCCAAAGGTTTCCTCAATTATTTTTGCCGCCACCGGGTCATAATAAACCGGGTATCCATTTATCGTATCCATCAATTCCAGCCCAAAATTTTCCGGTTCCTCCGAAACCTTTTTATTCTCCACATTCGGCAGAACGATATAGGTACAGTACCTTTCCCGGGTGAGCTTTAACAGTTCTTCGATATCAATCGTTGTAGGATGGTTCATAATGGTATGCACCGGTTCCGCATACTGCCACTTGGGCTCTACCATTTCCCGTCCATAAAGCAGCTGGATATTCGTATCATACTGTCTCACGAAGTAGACCAAATCCGTAGGGAATACCGCCCAGACCCGCGGCTCCCCTTCCTCCGGTGCAATCAGGTCGCAAATATCTATCACATGCTGGGGCAGATGATACATATTTTCCGCTTTGGACATATACTGGCTGCCATATACATATTTTCCCCCCATGACCACCAGCACAGCCGCTGCCGCGAAAACTGCGCGCCCTGCCCATGCCCTCTTTCTTTCATACAGCCGGCCAACCAGCTTTATGGCCCCATAAGCGGTAATAACTCCCATGGGAATCAGCCAAAGCACCCTGTAATAAGTATCTCCGTCCCCCATCAGGCGGACAAATACTTTCCTGAATATAGGAAAAAAGAAAAGCAGCAACAGGCTAAGGGGCATGTACAAAAACAATGCCCTGCGCTTTTTATCTTTCTCCGCGGCAAACAAGTAAGCCAGCGCCAGCAGAAACAGAACCGCCAAATAACGTCCACCCGTATAGTTCTTAAATATTACCACACTTTCCATAAAAATTCCGTACATATTAATCCCCATTTCTGCGCTGCTTTTTGC
>BLLT01000111.1 GCA_011958945.1 Lachnospiraceae bacterium
ACACTTGCTGAGCAGTCAGCAGCCAATGAATTGGAACAGCCAGGAATCCGCCCTTTTGCCGCAGGCAAACTTTAAAATGGGCGGATTCAGTGACAGCGAAGCCGGAAGGCCGGACTGTTACGAACTGGAAAAAAATATATAAAATCTACTGGATTTTTTGGGGGAAATGTGCGAAAATAGGAGTTGGGTTAAATGTTTTATAATTGTGAAAAGCGCACTTATGTGCGTACGGCCGTTAATAAAATGGTTGACGGCCAGTAAAATATTCAAAAGTTACATATTGAAAGGAGTTTTCACATGATTTATTCAAAGGAAGTTGAAGAAATGTGTACAGTAGCACAGGGTGTGAATCACGGCTGTGCGCCTATCCCAGAAGAAGCAAATTGGGTGAAGGCAAAAGAAGTAAAGGATATTTCCGGTTTGACACATGGTATCGGCTGGTGTGCACCTCAGCAGGGCGCCTGCAAGCTTACGCTGAATGTGAAAGAGGGTATCATCCAGGAAGCATTGGTAGAGACTATCGGCTGCTCCGGTATGACACATTCCGCTGCTATGGCATCTGAAATTTTACCGGGAAGGACAGTTATGGAAGCATTGAATACAGACCTTGTGTGCGATGCTATCAATACTGCTATGAGAGAATTATTCCTGCAGATTGTATACGGAAGAAGCCAGAGCGCATTTTCCGAAGACGGACTTCCGATTGGCGCAGGTCTTGAAGACTTAGGAAAAGGACTTAGAAGCCAGGTTGGTACGATGTACGGTACTTTGAAGAAAGGTCCCCGTTATCTTGAAATGGCTGAAGGATATGTAACAGGTATCGCATTAGATGCAGATGACCAGATTATTGGCTATCAGTTCGTAAGCCTCGGCAAAATGACAGATTTCATCAAAAAGGGCGATGATCCGAATACAGCATGGGAAAAAGCAAAAGGCCAGTATGGCCGTGTAGCGGATGCTGTTAAGATTATTGATCCGAGAGAAGAATAAGGAGGACTTTGAAGATGGCATTATTTGAATCATATGAAAGAAGAATTGATAAAATTAATTCCGTATTGAACAGCTACGGAATCTCTTCTATCGAAGAAGCTGAAAAAATCACAAAAGATGCTGGGCTTAATGTTTATGACCAGGTAAAAGGCATTCAGCCTATCTGCTTTGAAAATGCCTGCTGGGCATATATTGTAGGCGCAGCTATCGCAATCAAGAAAGGCTGCAAAAAAGCTGCGGATGCTGCTGCAGCAATCGGTGAGGGCCTTCAGGCTTTCTGTATCCCGGGTTCTGTTGCTGATACCCGTAAGGTTGGCCTTGGACATGGTAACCTTGGAAAGATGCTTCTGGAAGAAGAAACAGAGTGCTTTTGCTTCCTGGCTGGCCATGAGTCCTTTGCAGCTGCTGAGGGTGCGATTGGTATTGCTGAGAAAGCAAATAAAGTACGCCAGAAACCCTTAAGGGTTATCCTGAACGGACTTGGAAAAGATGCCGCACAGGTAATTTCCAGAATCAATGGTTTTACTTTTGTAGAGACAGAGTATGATCCTTATACAAATACAGTAAAAGAAGTTTTCAGAAAATCTTATTCTGAAGGGCTTCGTGCAAAAGTAAACTGCTATGGCGCAAACGATGTATGCGAAGGCGTTGCTATTATGCATAAAGAGGGTGTTGACGTTTCCATTACAGGTAACTCCACCAACCCTACAAGATTCCAGCATCCTGTTGCAGGTACATACAAAAAAGAATGTAACGAACAAGGAAAGAAATATTTCTCCGTTGCTTCCGGCGGCGGTACAGGACGTACCCTTCACCCGGACAATATGGCGGCAGGTCCTGCTTCCTATGGTATGACGGATACCATGGGACGTATGCATTCCGATGCACAGTTCGCTGGTTCCTCTTCCGTACCGGCACATGTTGAAATGATGGGACTTATCGGGGCAGGTAATAACCCGATGGTTGGTATGACTGTTGCAGTTGCTGTTTCCATCGAGGAAGCGGCTAAGGAAGGCAAATTCTAAGAAAAGCCCGTATTTTGGGGGTTAATCAAGCCAGAAAATGGTTTGGTTAGCCCTCTTTTTTATGGGCAAGACCTGTACAAGACATATACAAGACACACTCTATAAGACACACAAGACATACTTTTGCCTCATGTGGTGTCAGGTGCTTCAGATGTGTCAGAGAATGCCTTCATATGGTAAGATTTGTTTTTCGTAAGTGCATTGGCAATGCCAGCCATAAATAATAGAAGTTTACATTTTCAAAATATTTTTGGGAGGTATTGGGTATGAGACGTGCGAATGGAACTGGCCATGTGTTTAAGATGAAAGAAAAAGGCAGGCGTAATCCCTGGCGTGTGAGAATTACTGTAGGGTGGGAAATGAATGAGGCGACTGGAAAGTCAAAACAGATTATTAAGACGCTTGGATATTACCCGTCAAGGCAGAAGGCGGAGGCAGCCCTGAATGAGTATCTTGATGACCCATATAATATTGGCAATAAAGATATGACTTTTGATGAGTTATATAAAGAATGGTCAGAATACTACTTTGTCAGGGGTATCGTCTGTCCGCACAATTATGTCTGCTTATCGTTATATGCATCTGATTTATAAGATGAAGGTTCGAGATATTCGTGTAAGGCATCTTGAAGGATGTCTGGAAGATGCGTATATAATATCAGACAGGGGGAAAGACAAAGGTAAGAAAAGAAACGCGAGTGCATGTGTCAAGGCGCGTATGAAATCAGTGTTTAACCTGATGTTCGATTATGCGGTAAGATACGATATCGTAAAAACAAATTATGCAAGGAATTTTGAAGTGTCTAAAGAAATAAAAGAAAAGAAGAAAAGGGAGAAAAAGAGCGTTACTATTTTTTCTAATGATGAGTTGATGATTCTTTGGGATAATGTAGATAAGTATTCTTTTGTTGATATGATATTAATTGGCATATATAGTGGATGGAGGCCGCAGGAGCTTGCCATTCTGAAAGTAAGGGATGTTGATTTGGATGGCGATACTTTTTTTGGCGGACTTAAGACAGATGCGGGGAAGAACAGGATTGTTCCTATACACCCATTGATAAAGAAATTGGTTAACAGATGCTATGAAGAAGCGATGGAGTTAGAAAGCGAATATCTTTTTAATGATTCAGAAGGCCAGAGGGGTACTGTGATGACTTATGATAAGTACCGCCATCGATTTGAAAAGATAATGAAACGTTTGGATATGAAGCATAGGCCGCATGAAACTCGTCATACGTTCTCTACGCTGGCAAAGGCATACGATATGAAAGATAATGTCAGAAGACTGATTATGGGTCATGCTATTATTGATTTTACTGACCGTGTGTATACGCATCCTATGCTGGAGGAACTGCGATATGAGATGGGAAAGGTTGAAAAATGGTATCCATATGGAACAACTCCTAAGTTTGAGGCGGAGGATGGCATAGATATATAATAAAATGGATTAATTCTAAATTTGATTCATATATAAAGACTTATACTGAAAATAAGATATATATGGATAACAAAGAGCATGAGATACTAGGCAATAGAAAATTTCTAACATCGAAGCTGAGTATGACAGATGCTGAAAAGATAAGACTTATGGAAAACTTCCATGACGGAATTAAACGTTCAGGAGAAGATTTTGTTCTTAAGTGTGCAGGCAGGTCTTATTCACGTCAGGAGTTATTAAATGAGATATTTGTTGATTGTACATATAATCGAAATGTTGCTTTGAAAAATTTTTCAGATTATTTCTATTTAATACCAGAACTTAGTTGTTATTCTTATTCATTTTCGCTTATTGGATATAATGTGAATACCCCTATTAATGTTGCTCAGCCCAATAGTCGGTTAACAGATATAGTAAAACAATATGAACAGTGCAGGGCATATGAGTATTTTGTTTACTTCGGGTGCATATTGAATGATTTGAGCTGGCTGTCACAAGATAAGGTTCTCTGCGCAGTTGCTAAAATATTCATGCTGTCATTTTCCTTTTATGGTGATGCTCAGTTATCTAATATTTTAAGAATGCGTGTTGGGGATGATGAACAGGAAAATTCATACAGTGTTTTTTCAGAGTTTGTAAAAAAAGACTTTAAGGGAATTATTACAGAAATGCATAATGCCATTAAGGGAACTATTTGTAAAGATTTAGATTGTGTTAAAGTTATTGAGAAATATGGGAAAAATAGTGGGAAGGAAAATGGTTTGTTATTCAGAGGGGTACTGCTTTGTGTATATAAATGCTTATCTGGTATTCAGGCAGCATATGTGGCGGTAAGTTAAAAGCCATATGAGGTTCCAGCCGATTTTTTTTATTATAATTAAGAAAAAATATGTAGATGAGAGGATTTTTATGGTAACTATAACAAGTTGGAAAATTGCTATTGAGAAAAGTGGGGAGCCAGTCATATACCTTAGAAATGATACGTATTGGTATAACCAGAAGAGATGCCCCAGGTCAGAGGATATCGTTGTCACAGAAGAAGGCATTGAGTTTAGTTACACGCATACAGGCAGAGTGACGCATTATAAGTGCCCATACAGCAGCCTGTCTTATAAGCATGCGCCATCCCCGCTGGCATTCCGTGAAAAGCTGGAAGGCGTAAAGGTGCAGAGGAACATGCTGTCATTCCTGTATGAGTTCTTCTCTGGGGTACTGTTCTCCGATGACCGCTATTCTTTCATCAAGAACAGGGAGGCGTTTGATGTTGCCGCCCTGCTGGCAGAGTACAGTGGGTTCAGCGGGCAGCTTGGCAGTGTGGACTGGGAGAAAGCGGCAGGCTGCATTAAGTTTAAGGAATGAGGTGCAGGAATGGGAGAGGAAGTTTTGATGACAAGCAGGGAAGTCTGCCGGTACTGCGGATTCAGCAAGTCGGTGCTTGGGCGGCTGGACAGGCAGGAACTGCTAGTTCCCGCCAGACGCCTGCCAGCCAGCGGGAGGAGGCTGTATCGTGAAAGTGAGGTAGCCGCTTATATGGACAAATTAAAAAGCAGCCCATAAATTGAATATAAGTGTCCGTTAAGGGAAAGACCAGCCATGAGTCTCTTTGTATAAAGGGATAAGCGGCTGGTTTTTTGCGTTCAGGAGTATTGCTTTCTTTTGGTTATGGGGGTATTGGCTCTGCCTTTTCGGGAAGATGTGCAGAGCATTCTATATGGATATTCCAGCCGGCACAAAAAGAAAGGCGTTTTTTGATATAGTTAAATTTTGCTTTTTACTGTCCGCAGGTTGTGATTCTCTGTTTCTGTCGGGCAATACAGTAAAGGTATTCCAGCCACGGTCAGGGGTATCATACCGCCCCTGATAGCACAGTTCCGGCGGGGGCAGCCGCAGGGCAGAAGGATATTCCAGTGTTATATTGAAAAATTATAAGACAGATATGTGTAGCCGAAGTTCTCCAAGCATTTATTGGTATTATACAAAAAATGGTGTCAGGGGTATTAAAGATTGTCCATACAAGTGAATTTTATATTAAGAATGCCCGGCGATACCTGTTAGCAGGCAGCGGCTGGGTGTTTTTGTGTTCATGGGTATTCAGACTTTTGGAAGGCTGGCAATGGCTGGTGTCATTGCTATAAGGAAGCATATGCCTGTTCCACGAAAATATATCTTTTTGAGAACATTCCTGAATTGAAAAGATGGGACTAATTCTAAATGCAGGGAGGAAATTATACTCCGGCGCTTTCTAGTTAAAAAACAGGTAGTTAATTAAAAAAATTAAATGCGCATGAATCAGTGCATATAAAAAGGGAGCGCATGGCATGAAGGGTAAGAATTTTATGGCTCTTTGCAGTAGCTTGGAAGGGCTGTCAGAACAAAAACAGATTGATAAGATACAGGGCATTTTAGGGCAGAGATTAGATTTACAGGTGAAGGTATACCAGTTACAGAGGCAGCGAGAATTATGAAAAAAGACCAGCAGTTTATAAGGCAGGCTATGATTAAAGGTATTCTGCCAATTGGACTTGCGTTTAGGAAGGAAGACAGTACACAGTATGATTACTATATCAGTTCCAAGTTATTTTATGAGTATACTGGATATGTTTATAATGAAGCGTAAGCCTATGTGATGTTGAGAAAAAGCATGTTGGTGGGATAAGTCAGGAATTTCAGGAAGATGGAGCAGATGTAAGGTATATTTTCGGTTCTCAGACTGGCAGATACTGACGCAATATGATAATATATTCTTGAGATGATTGCTTGGAAGATATTTTGAAAAAAGATGGATTATCGTTGGAATTACTAAGAGACTTATCCTACCAGTCAGCGTTGGGGGTAAGGTTAAAGAAAAATCTTCACTATTTTGACAAAAATGCGTTATTTGAAGAATTAGTGTTGGTAAACAAATGGTATGATACCTGCGAGCTGCTCCGTGGGGTAGTGATAGACTACCGTATAAAAAGTATTCAGTCGGCAATGATGAAATATGACAGGTATTATCCAGGCCACCAGACAGCAAAAGTGTTCAATGATATGCTGGGGGTTCGCACACTTTGTGACAGCTATGGAGAAATTTTGGATATGGCTGCATTAGATAAAATACGTGTGGCAGATATGACTGGCGGCAAGGCAAAAGATGATGGCTATAGGGGAGTGCATGTCTATTTTCAAATGAGCAGTTTCCACTACCCGATAGAAATCCAGTATAATACTTTTTATGACAGACAGTTGAATAACTGGCTTCATAAGTATGTCTATAAAAGAAAATATGAAAACCACATAGGAAGCATGTTGCGCCGGGCATATGAAGATGCCAGAATCAGAAATGAAAACGAGTTTAAGGAGGTGTTGGAAAATGTGCTATCTGGTTGCTAAGAAGTTTAATGATGTAGGGTGTCTTGCGCTTCAGATGACGCACGGCCAGCATTTAGCGGATTTTAAAGAAAAGCTGATGCGGGCTGTGGGGTATGATACTATACAGCTTGTGACAATAAGCCGTCCTTCTGCATATGGGGAATATGAGCCTTACCGTTTTGTAGAGACAGAGCAGGAATTTGAAGATGCGGTGAAAAATATGTGAAGAAATTTATAAATGATTTAGACAGAATGGGCAGGAAAGCAAGTCGGCGTAAGACTTGCTTTTTCTGTGTCTAAGAGTTAAGACGCACAAGACACACTTTTGCCTCATGCGGTGTCAGGTGCTTCAGATGTGTCAGAGAATACCTTCATATGGTAAGCCTGACAGTTACTCATAATTCCGTATGTTTTTTACGAAAGCATGTAATGAAGCTGGGGATAGAACTTGGATTTCATTCTAATACAATCCGTTATATTTGGGCAGGGGATAATCCATATCATCATTTCGACACAAATCAATAAAGGCTTTCGCTGATGAAGTAAGAAATTTTTTTGTGATAGACGATATGGAACTTTCGTTTGAAACTAAGTCCTTTTACATGGGCAGCAACAACAAGGCCGCGTTCTATTGGCCCTATTACCATACGATGTGGCAATACGGCAATTCCAAGCCCGTTGATAACAGCATTTACTAAAGCCGTGGTACTCATGGCTTCCCAAATAGGGGAAACAGAAAATCCAGTTCATTGTTCAATATTTTCTGTTCCAACTGCTCTGATGGGCTGATGGTTACTTTTACCTCTGTACCAGGATAACGATTATAAAATGCTTTCACATAATAGGGAAGAAACTGTGAACCAATAGTTATGCTTGCTCCGATTCTTATAATGCCAAAGGAATCCCAGTCTTTCATTCCTTTTTCCATATCATCAAACATGGAGGTGATATAGTTGCAGCTATATATGATACCTGCGAACTGCTCCGTGGGTAGTGATAGATTACCGCATAAAAAATATTCAGTCTGCAATGATGAAATATGGCAGGTACTTTTAGCTGATTTTAAAGATGAGTTGTCAGCGATAGCCTTTCATTTTGTCGCGCAGCACGCCAAACAAAGATTTGATTAGTTCGATAAACTTGGAGCCTATCACTCTTCAACAAAGTGATTACTATACATAAGGTAAATATGCAACAAAATGCTTGAAAAAAGATTTTACATTAGGTAGAATAAAGATACTTATTCAAAAATCAATTTAATGGCAGAAGTATGAAATAGTTACATACCGAAAGGAGCAGATAAAATGAAAAAAGCCATGAATCAATCATTACTAACCTTGATTATTAATGGAATTTCCTGTATTTCCTTAATATTTATGGTTTTATCCCTACTTAGTTACAGCAAGGCCGATACGGAACTGCGCAAGGCCAACGATGACCGGTTTGCACTGACTTATAATGCTAACCGGTTTATGAACGGCTCTTCCTATCTGACCAATGAAGTGCGCGCATTTGCGGCAACAGGGGATGAAACGCATTATGACAATTATTGGAATGAAATCAATAATCTGAAAAACAGGGATCAGGGCGTAGCTGCCATGCAGGAAATCGGCATTACTTCAAAAGAGCAGGAAATGATAGATAAAATGTCGGCGCTTTCCAACGAGTTAGTGCCTTTAGAAGAGGCGGCCATGGAAAATGTAATGAATGGAAAACGGGAAGAAGCCATTGATTACGTATATGGAACTGATTATAATACAGCAATTACGCAGATTAATTCCTTAAAAGAGCAATTTTTAAGCCAGTTGGACGAAAGGGCTAAGAATGAGGTAGATGCTCTGGTTAAAAAGACAGAATTTATCCGCATTACTATATTTATTGCGATGGCGGTTGTGGCTATCATGCAGTTTTCTTGTATGATAGTGGTCAGAAAAGGGGTTTTAAGTCCGGTATTAAAAGTGAAAGAACAGATGGGCGAGATTTCCCGCGGCAATTTGTCAGCGGAATTTGCCCTTGAAGCGAATACGTCTGAAATCGGAATGTTGGTGGCATCCATCCATGAGACGAAACAGGAACTGAAGAAATACATTAATGATATTGATAACAAATTAAGCCAGATGGCGGAAGGCAAAATGGATCTGACCATTGATAACGATTACCGGGGAGAATTTTTGCCCATTCAAAATGCTATGGGCCAGATATTGGACTCTTTGAACCGCACGCTTTCTCAAATCAATTATACGGCTGCACAGGTATCGGAGAAGTCAAGGAGTATGGCGGCGGATGCGGAAACCCTTTCCAGCGGCGCTATTGAGCAGGCATCGGCGGTGCAGCAGCTGACGGCCAGCATTCAGGATATCTCCACCCAGGTGGACAGCACCTCTGCAGATGCGGAGGATGCAAGAAAATGTTCAGCGGATACAGCGATCCAGCTGGAAAACTGCAACCAGAAGATGGAGGATCTCACATCCGCTATGGAAGATATTTCCAAAGCATCCCAGCAGATTGGTGGGATTATTAAGACGATTGAAGATATTTCCTTCCAGACTAATCTTCTTGCGCTCAATGCAGCTGTGGAAGCGGCCCGTGCCGGTGAGGCAGGAAAAGGCTTTGCCGTTGTGGCTGAGGAAGTAAAGAACCTGGCGAATAAAAGTTCCGATTCGGCTCAGCATATTACAGAGTTGATTGAGAATTCTATTCAGCTGATTCAGCATGGAACGGAATTATCTGCCGAGACAACAGAGGCGCTTTCCCTGGGCGTTTCCAGCGCACAGGCATCCACAGATTTGGTGGAGCGGATAGCGGAATCGGCCTTGCAGCAGGCACAGTCGCTGCGGCAGCTGACCCAAGGCATGGACCAGATATCGGATGTAGTGCAGACCAATGCAGCAACGGCAGAGAAATCGGCCATGTCTGCAAAAGATCTTTACAGCCATGCGGAAGAAATGAAAGTTTCTGTTCAGCAGTTCCGGCTTAGATAATTTTCGGAAGAAACCCCTGCCTATGGACTCATGCAAATCCAAAAGCAGGGGTTTTTAAATATATTTTAGTTTTCTATATCTAGTTTCTTCGAAAAAAACTATCTAAATGTTGTAGTTTTTTTTATTTTGTGATAGCATAGAATCTATACGTTGACTTTAGTATAGTAAAGTCAAAACAAGATGCGCTTGTGAAAGGACATAAACGGAATATGACAAAGGAAGAATTTCAAAAATTCGTGGAATCTGGGCATCCTGTTTATCTGGACGGGGCTACCGGATCCAATTTATTAAAAAGGGGAATGCCGGCAGGGGTGTGTCCGGAAGAATGGATTCTGGGGCACAAGGAAGTGCTTTTGGCGCTGCAAAAAGAGTTTGCAGAAGCAGGAAGCCATGTGATATATGCCCCTACTTTTTCCGCCAATGCCGTGAAGCTGCGGGAATATGGGCTGGAAGATCGGATAGGGCAGATGAATCAGGAACTGGTGGCAATCTCCAAAGAAGCGGCAGGTGGAAAGTGCCTGGTGGCCGGCGACCTGACCATGACAGGAGAACAGCTTGCCCCTATGGGCACCATGGATTTTGAAGAACTGGTTAACATATATAAAGAACAGATAGGATATCTGGTGAATGCAGGGGCAGACCTCCTGGTGGTAGAAACGATGATGAGCCTGCAGGAGAGCAGGGCGGCGCTGATTGCGGCCAAGGAATGCTGTGATTTGCCTGTAATGGTGACGATGACTTTTGAAAGTGACGGGCGGACGCTGTACGGAACGGATGCAAAGACAGCGGCCGTAGTGTTGGAAAGCCTGGGGGCGTCTGCCATAGGGGCGAATTGCTCTACCGGCCCGGATAAAATGGCAGAAATTATTACGGCTATGGCGGAAGTGTCTTCGGTTCCTATTATTGCCAAGCCTAATGCGGGACTGCCATTCTTGGATAAGAATGGAAATACCTCTTATGATATGGACAGCGATACCTTTGCAGACGGAATGGTAAAACTGGTGGAAGCGGGAGCGTCTATCCTGGGCGGCTGCTGTGGTACATCGCCGGAATATATTGGAAAATTGAAGGAACGGACACATCGCATAAAAACCGTCCGGCGCAAGAAGCCGGACAAGAGATATCTCACATCGGAAAGGAAAACTGTCGAGTTCGGTTTAGAAGATAATTTTATCATTGTAGGGGAACGCATTAACCCCACCGGAAAAAAGAAACTACAGGAGCAGCTGCGGACGGGAAGCCTGGATATGGTGCTGCAGTTTGCGGAAGAACAGGAAGCCTGCGGAGCGGGTATTCTGGATGTCAATATGGGGATGAGCGGCATTGATGAAAAGGCGATGATGCTGAATGTCCTGGAGGAAGTAGCAGGGGTGACTTCCCTGCCCTTGGCCATTGATTCCAGCCATGTAGAAGTATTGGAAGCTGCGCTTAGAAGATATCCGGGGAGGGCGTTGATTAATTCCATATCCTATGAAAAAATAAAATTTGAAAATTTATTGCCAATTGCAAAAAAATATGGGGCAATGTTTATCCTGCTTCCTTTATCGGATAAGGGCCTTCCAGAGAGCCTGGAAGAAAAAAAAGAGATTATTCATAAAATTGCCGATAGAGCCAAAGAGTTGGGAATGGACAAGACAGATATTGTGGTAGACGGCCTGGTGACCACCGTAGGGGCTAATAAGAAAGCGGCTTTAGAAACACTGGAGGCCATCCGCTACTGTAAGGAAATGGGATATGCTACCATATGTGGCTTATCTAATATATCTTTCGGGCTGCCGGGAAGGGGTTATGTGAATGCGGCATTCCTGACTATGGCTATCCAAGAAGGGCTCACCATGGCAATTGCCAACCCTTCCCAGGAGTTGCTGACATGCAGCGCTTTTGCGGCGGATTTGCTAATGGATAAGAAAGAAGCCGATATCCGCTATATCCAACAGATGAGCGGGCGGGAGGAAATCAAAAGTACTGTTTCCAAAAACACGACGGCAAATAAAGAGGTCCTGGCAAAGGAAAGCGCTGTGGGGGGAGGCAAATCGGCTTCGCCCTCAGAGAAAGTAAGGGAAGATGTATTAAAAGGCAATAAAAAAAGAATCACGGAAGATACAAAGCAGGCGTTGGATTCGGATCTTGCCCCAGGGAAAATATTAAATGAGATTCTGTTGCCTGCAATCAATGAAGTGGGGGATCTTTTTGACAAAGGGAAATACTTTCTGCCCCAACTCATTGCCAGTGCGGAGGCGATGAAGATAGCCATTGAATATTTAGAACCCCTTTTGCAGGAATTAAGCGACAGGAAGGAAATGCCCACAGTAGTTATCGCTACGGTGGAAGGGGATATCCACGATATCGGGAAGAACTTGGTCGCCCTTATGTTGAAAAATCATGGTTTTCAGGTAATTGATTTGGGGAAGGATGTTCCGAAAGAGAAAATAATAGAGGCAGCAAAGGAATCCCATGCCAGTATTATTGCCCTTTCCGCCCTTATGACTACCACTATGCAGGAAATGCGAAAGGTCATCGCATATGCCAAGGAACAGGGTGTGGATGCCAAAGTTATAATAGGCGGCGCGGTAATCACCCAGGATTATGCGGATGAAATCGGGGCGGACGGTTATTCGAAGGATGCTGCGGACGCTGTGAAACTGGCAAAGCGTATCTTGGATATCGAAAAATAAGCAGTGATGAAGACACATTCTAACATAATAGAAAATTGTGATTTTCAATCCCAAGTTTGTGTCTGTACGGCATCCAC
>BLLT01000112.1 GCA_011958945.1 Lachnospiraceae bacterium
TGGCAAGCAACGCGCAGACACAAATCGCCGTGTGAAAAATCTATTTTTCACACTAATAACCATGGTTGATAACCATGCCCTTTCTATAAATTACTTGGGTAAGTATAGCATAGTTGGTAAAAGTTTACAAGAACAAACGGGGCATTATGCTTAGCAGCATTATGCTTGGGCACATTTGCCGGCCTGTCTGATTTCACCCCTCCGCCAGCACCGCAACAGCCCCAGGCAGGGCAAACCATAAAATCAGTACATATCTTGGCAAATAAGTGGGTCCTAAGATTACGGTCAGCCAAACCAGAAGTATCAAAGCGAAAGGAAGCAGCACCTTGTAATTTCTTCTATAAAAAGCATACCCAGCTGTAAAAACAAATATCCAGAAAAGAAATCCTGGGGAAAACGCCATGGAGAGAACCGGGATTTTCTGCTGGGCGATTTCCAGGGACATTCTGCGGTAGCATTCGTCCAGCCATGGGATTTTGCTCTCCCGCTTTCCGGGCTTCTCCACCTCATAACCGAAAAAAGAACTGTCCTCATAGGTAAAGGTAAAGACACCGTTCCCCCTGTATACATCGATGACCGTGTCAGGATACCAGAATCCGTACGAGGTCATAAACCATGCATTCAAGTAGGTAAATGGGTGCTTCATCCCTATTTTCAGCCATAACCCGGCATATTTTCCCGGTTCTGCGGCAAAAGCTTCGTTTTGAAACCACACCTTCACCCCATCGGAAACCTTGGGGGCATAAAAGCGCAGCGCCTCTTCCGGAATGATTTCGTACAACGTCTGAATTTCCTCCTGGCTCAGGCTTTCTTTGTCATATTTATATACCCTGGCCAACTGCTGGATGGGAACGGTAAGCATTTCCTGATTTTCCGAGTCCGACGCCGAAAGGGCTGCTGTAAGGACTCCGCTTATCATAAAATACAGGGCAAAAGTAATCCCCAACAGAAATCCCAGCTTTTTACGGATTCCGTTCCCGGCATAGAAAAGCAGGGGAACCATAACGAGAAACGCATACATTCCGTTATGCCTGAAACACATCATGACCACAGCGCTGGCACAGAAAAGAATGGGGAAACTCCGGCTTGCAAAGAAGTTTTTCCCCTGCTTTGCCATTTCGTATATGGATATGAGCAAAAGCAGCAGCGCCGCCGTGAATATCCCATCCTTAGCGGAACACAAAGTAAACATTACAATAACCGGAAAAAATGCAAAATAGAGTGCTGTGATGATTCTAAGCAAACGCTTTACCCCGCACCTTCTCATATAAGAAAGCACATAAGTAAATACTCCGGACAGCACGCACATCTGCAACAGGGTATAGGCCGCGATGCCTAAATTATAAGAACCCGTCAGTTTGTGTACTGCCAGTATGGTACCGCCCAGCATCAGTACATGGGGGAGGGGATGATGAGTCGTGAATTGCCTGGTTTCCACCTGGACGAATTCATCCTGGGCGTCATATACAAAAAAACCTGGATACACAGCCAGAAATACCGGAAGCCAGCATAGCACAAAAAAGCAAAACAGCAGCGCTGCCCGCTTTTTCTCCGGCATCTCTTCCCATCTCCGTACCAGGTTTCTTATATTGGTTTCTATTACGTTTCCTGTTCCTGCTGCCCTGTTTTTGTGGGAATTCCTCTCCTCCAGCAGTTCCCATCCTTTACAAATCCAAAGGGTAAAGATAGCCGCCCATACCGCTATGGACAACCACATCATCCCATTGCCAAACACTACATTCTCCCACTGCTCCAGCGAAGTACCGAAGGCCAGGCATGAAGAAAAGAAAAAGGCTGACAGCCCTGCCGCCAGAACCTGCCGCCTTTCCCGCGGCCGTCTTTCTTCCAGCTGCCCTTCTTCCCGTTTACCTCCTGTCTCCGTCTTCCTGCCGCCCAAAGACACATTATCTGCCAGCGACCTGTCTGTCAGATACCATAAGACACCCCAAAGGAAGACCCCAAACCAGCTGTTGCTGATTATCAGGGATTTCCCGTCCAGATTCCATATATACGGAAGGCACGCTACTCCTGCAAATGCCAGAAGCGCTCCCGCCAGCCGTTTTATTTTTATATCTAACGTTTTATTCTTCATCATTAATCGTTTCCCTAATCACAAACTGGGGGGCATTATTCATGGAAATATACATTCTGCCTATATATTCCCCCACCAGCCCCAGCATCACCATAGTCATACCGCCCAGAAATACGATAGCTGCCATCAGTGAGCTAAACCCCATAGGCACATTTGGATTCACCAGTTTCTTAATAACCGTATAAATCCCATAAATAAATCCCATCGCCGAACAGGCGCACCCCACCAATGTGGCCAGCCGGAGAGGTTTTACGCTAAAAGCAGTAAAGCCATTAAACCATAACCCGATTAATTTGCCGAACGTATAGCCGGAAGTGCCTATTTCCCTTTCCCTGTGGCAGACTGTCACGTTGCTGATTCTTTTCGTTGTACGTAATACCAGCCCAATGACATAGGGATAGGCATTTGTATATTTTTTCATCTCTTCCACTACGAAACGTTTCGCCGCAAAATAGCTGGAAACGTAGAGGTTCTTCGGTTTGCCCAGCATAATCCGTGCCATCTCTTCGTTTACCTTGCTTCCGAAATTCCGAAAAACAGAATGTTTTTTATGTTCGTATTTTGCATACACCACATCCGAACCTTTTTCTATCCCCTCCAACAGCTTGCCCGCCTCATCCGCCGGCGTCTGTCCGTCATCATCCAGGCAAATCACAATATCCCCTTTGACCTGATGAAAACCCGCCATCAGAGCCGCATGCTGCCCGAAATTCTTAGAAAGGTTCACACCCTTTATTTTCCTGTCTTCCATGCAGAAATCCTTAATGACGGAAAAAGTATCATCCGGGGAACAGTCGTTTACCAGAATAATTTCATAATCATAGTTTTTTCCCTGCTGCCTCAGGTTCTGTACAGATTCCCTAATCTCTTTTACCACCTTGGGCAGCGTCAGTTCCGAACGGTAACAGGGAATCACGAAACTGACCAGCGTTTCTTTCCCCTTCGACATAAAAAGCATATCCTTTTTTTCCCCATCGGAACATACCACATCTTTTAACAGAGATTCCTCCGCGAAGCCTGCGTTCCGGTAACTTTTTACCGCCGCTTCATTATCGGTAAATACCCTGAGCACTAATTTTTTTAAACCCATCTTTTCAAAGGCATAGTCACATGCCAGGCGGGCAGTTTCCGTTCCATAGCCTTTTCCCGCCGCATCGTCTTCCCCAAGGAAAATCCCATACTCCGCCTCTTTCTTTATCCTGTCGATATCGCGGAAGTATACGCTTCCCACAGGACGCATGTCTTTTTTTTCACAAATAATGAACTGCACCACCCTGCCTGTGGCCACCATTGTCTTTATCCAGTTCTCATGCCCTTTAGCCGTGAACGTCTCCCGGTAAATGAAATTGCCTCTCACCCTTTCATTATTCCGCCACTTCACAATCAAATCCGTGTCTTCATATCCCATCGGCCTTAAAACAACCTTTTCTCCTGTTATCCTTATTTCCTGCATATGCTGCTCCTCCGAAAAACCCCTTCATAACCGGTTTCACAAAAATATGATACTTTCCGCCTTTCATCCGGAAGTTTTAATAACGCTTTTTCCGGATGCCCCTTATTTCCAGGCACACATCATTCCCCGCTCACACGATATACACCGATGATGCCGCATATTTCATCAGCCAGCCCTATATTTACCAAAATGCCTTTATCCCTGAAATAATCCGAAAAGCCATCCGTTCCCTTTTCCAGTTCTGCCATCAGATATACTCCCTCCTGATACAGCAGCCCCTCTTCCATGGATTCTATCCCAAAGTGTTCCAGTTTTTTCCTGTGGGAAGGGCTTTTTACCAGCCATCCACCCATAATATCATAATTTGCCAGCCTGTTATCTACTCCCACAAACATTTTTTCCGAATAAGGGGTTTCCTGATAGCTGCCGGAAGGATAAGATACGGACGAATAAACGTCTATAAAATAGAAACCATCTTCATGAGCCCTGGCATAACTTTTCATTCCGTCATATACTTCATTGGCCACGCCCCTGGCTGCATATTCCCCATCCACCTCCTCTATTTTTTCCGGCATTGCCAGTGCCGCCGTTCCTGCCAGCGCCACCAGGCCAATCAGCGCAGTGATCCCCATAGGCGCCGCCGTAAGTGCCCGGATACCCATTCTATCTGCCTTTTGCCTTGTACTGCCCCTTCTTGCTATGCCCTGGTTTTCCATTCGCCCCCCCATACACTCCATATACAGCATGGCCAGAAGAATACACAGTTCCATTAGATACAGAGAATGGGTGATGCGCACCGGTTCTCTGCCCCTCCACATAATAAACATCCACAAAGCAGTTCTTACCACGGATAAAAACAACAGACAGCCGCCCCTCTGGCCGATGTACAATGCCCTTTTCTTTTCTTTCAGCACACATCTTATAACCGCTGCCAGAAATACGGCTCCATATCCCAGAATCACCATACAGTTCCATGGATAATCATATGGCACCCCACCGCCGGACAATTGTTTCGCCTTCGGCGGCCACATCCT
The DNA here is from genome assembly GCA_011958945.1 of Lachnospiraceae bacterium. GTDB lineage: Bacteria > Bacillota > Clostridia > Lachnospirales > Lachnospiraceae > Kineothrix. Next base: position 4,580 of record BLLT01000112.1, read on the forward strand.
GCTTGTATACACCCATAGCAGTTCCTTTATCCGTCCGCCCAGCTGCTGCTTTTCCTGTTTATTTTTCTTTTGATGCGCTATCACCCTGTCCAGAACTTCCCCATCCAAACTGTCATCCAGACCGAAATTATATTCCTCCAGCAGCATGTGCTGTCCGCTTTCTGACATACCAAGTGCCTCGTACAGCCCTTCATTCCCTTCATAGGGGGGGATTCCCTGAAAATCATAAAGTTCCGTCCGGCTGTTAAAAAAGTCCACATAAGCCTTCCAATCCCCTGTTCCAAAAGCTGCCCGGTCCACCACAACGGAAATACACATCCCCGCCAATACTGCCCCGAAAACAGTAAAATATTTCCGATAATTTTCTTTTGTAAAAATTCCGTCCTCCAAAACCCAGCGATATACCCCGGCCACACATATCAGCGGCAGCAAAAGTTCCATCATTTCCGTGCGCAGGCAAAAAGCCAGCACCGCTAAAAGGATACTTGGAATATTCTTTTTTACAAACCCTTTCCCCGCCTTATGGCATTCTCCCGTGCCGGAAGTGGCGAATAGAAAAGCCGCCGCCGCACAAAGCAATGCGGCAGTCACCGTATACTGCACGAATACCAGATGATCCAGAAAGAGCCCGCAGACCATCACCCCTTCCGCAGCCGCAAGGCAAACTTTCCACGCCGTCCTCTGGCAAAAGCCAAGGCTCCTGCGAATCATCAGCCAGAAACTGCCATACTGGCAAAGGCACAGAAAAAGCCCATACACCGGCGCCTTTGGGAAAATACGGTACACCAGGCTAATCCCCAGGCTCAAAGGATACAGGACCTGTATGTTGTGACCTTCCGGTTCCCCTGTATAGACCCCTGCCATCAAATCCTTAATAAATACATCATCGTTTAAATCATAATAATAATCATAACGGATGCCCACAAACAAAAGCAGCGCCGCCAAGACTGCCGATGCTAATATGAAATTTTCATATTTTTTATAAAAATCCCTAAACACCATAAAATTCCTTTACTTTGCCGCTGATATAATCCACTTCTTCTTCCGTCAGCTTATAAAACATAGGAAGCCTCAAAATCCTGTCGCTTTCCTTTGTCGTATACTTGTCCTCCCCATGGAAACGCCCAAACTTAAGGCCTGCCGGGGCCGAATGAAGAGGAACATAATGAAATACCGAAAGAATACCATTTTCTTTCAGAAAACCAATCAGCTTTGTCCTCTCCTCCAAGTCCTTAGCCTTAATATAAAACATATGGCCATTATGGACACAGCCTTCCGGGATAATTGGCAATTCTATTTTACCCGCTTCCTGCAAAGGCTTCAGGTTTCTATAATACCGCCCCCACCTGGCCAGACGCACCTCGTTAATTTCGTCCGCCACCTCCAGCTGGGCATACAAATAAGCCGCATTCATATCGCTGGGAAGATAGGATGAGCCGAAATTAACCCAACGGTATTTGTCCACCTGGCCGCGGAAAAACTTACTCCTGTCCGTTCCTTTCTCCCTGTAAATCTCGGCCTTCTCCACATGCTTTTCATCCCTGATCAGCAATGCGCCGCCCTCGCCCATACTATAATTCTTCGTCTCATGAAAGCTGAAACATCCGAAATCCCCTATCGTTCCCAAGGCTTTCCCTTTATAAGAAGCCATAATGCCCTGGGCGGCATCTTCCACCACCACCAGCCCATAACGCCCGGCAATGTCCATGATCTTATCCATCTCACAGGAAACCCCGGCATAATGCACCACCGCAATCGCCTTAGTCTTTTCCGTAATCGCCGCCTCTATCAAATTCTCATCAATATTCATCGTATCCTTCCGGATATCCACAAATACCGGCACAGCCCCCCGAAGTACAAAAGCATCCGCCGTGGATACGAAAGTATAAGAAGGCATGATTACCTCATCCCCCTCCTTAATATCCGCCAAAAGCGCCGCCATCTCCAAAGCATGGGTACAGGAAGTAGTCAGCAGGCTCTTCGCCGTTCCTGTCCTCTCCTCTATCCACCGGCTGCACTTCCCCGTAAACTCCCCGTCCCCGCATATCTTCTCATTCTCCACTGCCCTGCGCATATATTCCATTTCTTTCCCCGTAAACGGAGGCACATTAAAATTAATCATCATTCTTCTCCATTTCTGCGCGCCTTTATGCGCTAACCCTTATTCCCGCTGCCTTCCTATAATGCCCGAAAAACTCTATAACATCTATTCTCAAATATACAAGTATAATCCCCTTCCGAAATATAATCAAGAATCAAATCCGTCTTTTCCCCTGCCACAATATCCTTCCCCGGCTCATTGTGCAGAATAATATCCGGCTTCCAGTCCAAATCCATCAACGCCTGCTCCAGCTGATCATAAGTATTGCTTGGTATCTCCGGCCAGGTAGTAAAAATTGCGGAAGGCGCGTCCAGAATATAGCTAAGCCCCGGCGCATCCCCCCATAACAGAAGGGGTTCACTTCCCACTCCGTTTTCCTGACAAAAATCTATCAGGCCCTGCAGGCTCTCCCCGTTCTCCTCTGTAGTCATCATATTCTTTAACACCGGACTGTTTTCCACCTTACAGACACGTTTTTCCCCGTAAATCCCATCCCTGAATACATAAGTACAGCCAAAGCCAATCCCCTGCACCAATGTCATAAGAAGAATCGCCGCCATAAATGCACGCCACGGGAAATGCAGGATTTTATTCCCCGTCCTTTTCCATATGCGCCAGCAGGCCCATAGTGTATAAGGGGCTGCAAAAAATAAATTATTCATATTCTGATACGTATAATTATTGCTTCCCAACGGCGTAATGAGAATAACCGCCAGCACCATAGCCGCCAAAATACGTTCCTTCCTGTCTTTTGACAAGAATCCTCCAATCCCGGCCGCGCAGCACATAACGGAAAGGATGAGAAACAGCATCATCCATTGAAAAATACATCCCTCATTATAATACCGAAGCGAAAACATGCCCCGCCCCAGGTAAAACCGGAACAATATTAAAATCCCGAGGCAATACAGCCCCTTTTTTGCCCGCTCCATTTTTCCTTTCCCTATGGCAAACAGCACCATGCCTGCCCCGATACAGGGAATCATATAAGCCATCCATTTCAATGCGGCCAAATAAGCGGAAGCCGTTGCAAGCACCATACCCGCCAGCGTATAATCCGAAGCCTCCCCTGTCATCCCGAACAGGCTGGAAATCATGCCCCCGAATGCCCCTGCCCCGTATTTTGCCATAATTACCAGCAGGATACTGCCAAATCCGGCCAGATATCCTGCCAGGCACAGCCCTGTCCGCTTCAACACAGCCGAAAGCTTGTCCCTTTCCAGCCATCCGGCAAACCAGACCACCACAATCAGTGCCGCCTCCGCCAGATTGGAAAACCGTACCATCACATTCAGCCCGAGACAAATCCCCGCACATACATAATAAACTTCCCCACCCTGTAAAAAGGCATTTCCTTTGTAAAAAGGTTTGCCTTTATCAAAAGGTTTTCCTTTGTAAAAAGGTTTTCCTTCAAAAAGAGCTTTGCATAAGAAAATACAACCCAAGGCAAAAAAGAGATAAGTCAAATAATTATATAATATCGTTGTAGGGCACCAGCATAAGCTAAGGGCGATTACTTCCCCGAAAAACGCAAGCCAGGCCGGAAGCCACTTGGATAAGCCATAATAACAGATGAGGGCAATTGCGCCTGCCAAAAGCCCTGTATATAAATTCATTCCAAGCAGAGTATTCCCCATGGGAAGCTTCATTAAAAAAGCCCCGGCTACATTGGCCAGATAAGTAGCCAGTACCCAGGTAATGTCCATTTCCCCCATAAAACGATAATACCCAAGGGAATAAGTAGTATCCGATACATCAATGCCCTGACGAACCAGCAGCAAAGGGTAAATCAGAAGCAGCAACGGGAATACGCACCTTTGCAAGACTACCATAATACTATACTTTTTTTCCATTCCGGCTATTCCTTTCATTCCTGCTGCCCTCTTTGCCATCCTTTATCTGAATTCCCCATCCAGTCCGCGCACCCAGCCTGCCGCCCTGGACTTTTCCAGATGCCTTCCCATATAACGGAAAATATTCAACCGGATGCCATCAATAAAACTTCCTGCTATATATATGACCAGTATAGAGATTATCCAATGCAGGACAAATCCGCCCACACCCGCCTCTGCTACCGGGCCGATAAAGTCTTCCACCCATACCGTCCATACATTGCGGATATCAATATGCTCATGAAATAAGTATACCCCGAACGTAAGGGGCGATAACTTGACAATAATCCTGGCGAACAGGCCTTGCGGGATTTTCACATAACCAAAGGCCCCAAATAATCCTATCGCCCCAAGCAGGCACAGGATATAATTATAATGATAAGGAACTTCCATATAATAGCCTAGCAGCCCTGTAGCCCGGTTGATGAAATATGCCCCTGTACCGATGGCAAATATGAGCAGCCCGCAACCGATATAAAGCCCCCATGCCTTTTCCCTGCTCCCTATCGGTTTCCATCCGTACAGCCTGATATATGCCGCCACAAGATAAACGCATAAGAACCAGCCGAAATCATATCCGGCCCTGTCTGTCACAAACTGTACGGGAACTATGCTTTTTATACCGCCGAACAGCAGCAGCAGCCCCCCTATGGCAATCTGCAGCTGTTTCCTGCTCATCGTTTTCACCGCCGCATTTATCAGAGGGCTAAACAAGTATAAAAGCACATAGGAAGTGGCAAACCAATAATGCTCTGTCTCCAAAGGGAAAACATACTGCAGCAGCCTGTAGAAGTCTCCCCCTTCCCCCGCGAAAATCCCTGTTCCCATCATAATTAACGGAATCAATATTGCATAAAAAAGTACCTGACCTATCAATATCAGAACCCTTTTCACCTTAAATCCGGCTTCCACAAGAAAATAGCCGCTAATCAACACATATACATTCACCGCCACAATACAAAAAGATTCCAGGAGCATCCCTGCTATCTGCTTGCTGCCCCCTTCTTCCCCCGGCAGAAGCAGCATATTTGTATGGCTCAAATAATGTAGGGTAATTACCATAAGCATTGCAATGATACGCAGCAGTTCATAGTTCAGCCGGCGTTTTCCCCTATCTTTTTCTTTCCCCATATGAAACCCCATTTCTGTATAGCTTTATGGAAGCTATATAATTTCTCCCGCATCCCGCTCATGCTTCCTTCTTCTTAAATACCAGCAATTTACTAAATATATAATTGGAAACAATAACCACCACATTGCAGACAAATTTGGCAATCATATTATGAATGCCTGCCAAATCCACCATTACATACATAATCACCAATTCCATTCCGCCTGTTACTATTCTGGCTCCTACAAAAGCGGAAAATTCCTTCCAGATGCCCTCTTTGCCCTTCACCTTGCTTTTGAATACAAAGCTGCGGTTCGTCCAATAAGCAAATAATACCGCCACAACCCAGGCAAACGATGTGGATGCCAGCACCAGCACCACCTTCTTGTCATCAGCGCCGAGCACCCACACCGCCAGAGCATAAGCCACCATATTTACCAAAAATGCCAAGAATCCAAAAAATAAATAATTGATGGCCTCTTCATACTTTTTGTACATATCCCATGCAAATTTTATCATATTAAGCCTCCTGTTTCTATTCCAGTTCCGCAAGTTTCCTTTCAGTACCCTTAATAAATACATTCGGCAGAGAAATTTTCGGCCGCTCACGCGTCCGCAAATTCTCTGGGGTACTTCTCGGGCACTTGCTGTTTTCCAGTTCCGCAAAAAAATCCCATCATCGTTCCCTGGTTACGCTGCCGTTTTCTACTCGGTAGACAATGTCGCATTTTTCAATTGTCTGTAGCCTGTGGGCGATGATAATCAATGTCTTGCGCCCATGCAAATGATTGATGGAATCCATAATCCCCGCTTCCGTGTCATTATCCAGAGCGGACGTGGCTTCATCCAATACCAGCACCTCCGGGTCTTCATAGAGGGCTCTGGCAATGCCAATTCTCTGCCTCTGACCGCCGGATATGCGGATTCCTCTTTCTCCGATTCCTGTATCCAGTCCCTCCGGCAGCCCTTTTACGAACTCGTCCAGCTGGGCTTCCTTCAAAGCCTGCCATACTTTCGCATCGTCAATATCTTCATCCCCCCTGCCAAAGGCTACATTTTTACGTATGGATGAATCAATCATAAATATAGTCTGGGGGATATAGCCAATATTTTTCAGCCAGGATTCATAGTGCTCCCGCACTTCTATCCCGTCCGCATAAATACCGCCGGACTTTAGCTGCAAAAGCCCCAGCATAATATCCACTACCGTGGTCTTCCCCGCGCCGGAAGTTCCCACGATACCCACCGATTTTCCCACCGGGATACGCATCGTGGCATTGTCGAAAATAAGCACTTCGCTATTGGGATACTTGTAAGTAATATCCTTTAACAGAATTTCCTTCTTCACAGGAAGCTTTTCCACATACTTTTTCTTCCGGTAAGCTTCCTCATCGTAGTTCACGCTTTCATCCCGTATTTCATCCTGGAGATTATCCGTAACCCCCATAAAGAAAGGCTCAAAATAAGCGATGGACGTCAGGTAATTATTAATCCGGTTCGCACTGGGTATCAGCCGCATGGCCGCTACTGCAAGCATAGTCAGCTGAGGCATAATCTCCGTTACCGGCGTACCCTGGGCAATCCGTATCATCATATATAAAATCATCCCCGCAATAGCCACCGTTTCAATTAAAAGACGGGGCGTGGCATTATACAGATTATATCTTTGCACCGCATTCACATAACCCGCACCGCATTTGCAATATTCATTAATAAAGTAACTCTCCTTATTGGCCACCTTAATCTCTTTAATCCCCATCACCGACTGGTCAATCCATTTATACAGGCCGCTGTAAAAATCCTGGTTCTCTTCCCCTGCCTTCCTCATGATAGGTTTCAAAATCCACTTGATAACCATCAAAACTACAACGAGCAGTATTGCCACGGTTCCTGTCATCACCACATCCTTGCTCAGGCAGTAAAGGGTCAGCACCACAAAAACAATCATTTCACTCACCAGCTGCAGCATGCTCAAAATAAGGCCGTACATATTATTCACATCGGAAGTAATGCTCCTTTGTATCACCGAAGTATCCGCATTCAAATAATATTCATAAGGCCTCTGCATAAAATTAATCATCATCCGGCGTGAAGTAGCAAATTGATTGCTGTATACAAACTTGAACTGCAATTTATTCTGGAAAAAAAGGTAGACGTTCTTCAGCGCAAATACACCAATCAAAGCGCCCATAATCAGCATGGAAAACTGAGTCATACTTTCCATATGAAAAATGTCATAGACCTTCGCCAGCGTCGCACTGCTTTCCAATATATCCGGATCCATAATCACACTGGCCGCCTCATAAATGAGGCCCACCCCCATCAGTTCCAGCGCTGCCCCTATGAGCATCGCCACAATGAGAAAAAGCATAATCCGTTTTTGCTTCTTATCCAGTAAAATATTCAGCTTCCTTAAAATCTTTCCCACGCCCTAATTACCTCTGCTTCGTTTCTATCAAATATTCTTTTAGCATTCCCGCACACTGCTTCGTCTATCATCCAACTTTCACCCCCAGAATCAGACGCCGCCGGATTCCAAGAGCCCATTAGACTGTTATATTCTACCATACTTTATGAAAAGAATGCAACTGCCCTCGGGAATTGTCCACAGGAAACAATTTTTATTTTTAGGGTGTTCCGTAACAGGAAAACCGAAAAGTTAAACTGTTACATTATATATAAATTTCCTGTCTGATTTATTGATATTGCATTGCAAATGGCATATAATATAGATGCAATAGAGATATCATTCACAAATTTGACCCTCGCGGCAGCCGCCAAATGTCCAATCCAACCTTTGATTGGATTTAAGCATGCCACTTGGCTCGTTGCTCGCGGGAATAAATTT
>BLLT01000113.1 GCA_011958945.1 Lachnospiraceae bacterium
AGTCCACGCTTTCCTTTGGGTATCCATATTTCTGGCTAACCGTATTTCCCGCCACTCCATCCCACTTGGTAATACCCTCAAATTCATCTTCAATCAGCATCTCACACAGTGTATCAAAGTCAGTAACTACATCCTTCAGCCTTAGGATTTTTCCTGCCTCAATGTCCACGGTTGTGGTCAGTATGGCTGGCTCCAATCCTTGCCCTTTAGCAACCCCACCCCAAAGCCCTTCATAACAGACACTAATAATTTCCCCATTAAAACATTTTATTTTGTAATCAAGCCAACATGCCAGCCTGCCTTTTTCATATAATTCCCCATATACTAGCCTTGTCGCATCTTTCCTTATCTGATAGTTTATCCTTTTTTCTTTTCCCTCATCATCAAGACCTTCGATTTGGGGGTAAAAGACTTTGATGTCATTGTCTCTCCGTTCATTTCTATACACTTTTCTTATGGCAGAGATTTCTTCCCAATTTCCTGCCGCTGTGAGGCGATTTGCAAATATTAATATGACCATGCTTATTAATGCTATTGCTATTTTCCCTTTTACCGCTTTCCTATTTCTCATTTTTCCATCCCCCTTTCTCCGCTAATTTTTATTCATTTTCTTTTAGCAGATTTAAATAAAAGTAATAATAGTCCTTCCGGTCTGGTTCCCCCTCACGTCCATGATTTATTATGCCTACTATTTCATTGAACTTTTCTGCAAAAATACCTTCCGCTTCTCCTTCTGTTTCCGCCGCTTCTACCATTTCTGCCATTTCGTCGCACAGTCCATTAAGGTTAAATCCGTCTCCCGGTTTATAAACACTCCAGTAATATCCTGCCGCTTCCCAAAAATATTCCTTCCCCACATATAATGCCCCATCCTCCAATATTTTCGGGTCTCCTGCATACTCGCTGAACCGTGTGTAGGCATCCCTTCCTGTAACTTGTATAGCGCCTGCCCCTCTATATTTTGCTCCATCTCCTTCTTGCGTATTTCCCAACTGTTTTGCTTTATAACCTTGTTCGTATTCTCGAAAATATTCAAAAATGTTACCTTTATATTGTTCCAATGGCTTGCTTCCTGACCCACTTTCCACAGCACAATTCGCCAGGAAACAGGCAATCCTTTCCGGGGTATTTATTTCATACTTTTCCAGCACCCTGTTCACCTCATCCACATCCTCCTGTGAAAATGCATAGGTTTTTCCAAATTCTGGCAATGACGTGTTCAAATCATACGCCACTACCTCTTTATATATCCATGTTTCAAATTCCTTATATCCTTCTACCTTCACCGTCTTCTCCGGCACATCCTGGAACATCTCCAGGGTCACATACTCCTTTTTGCTGCTCCCCACCCTCTGCCCATTCGTTTTCAGTGAAATATACCCGCCCCCAGCGCTGCATATCATATAGGAACTCATATGGACGCTGGGCATCCCATTGATTAAGTTACCCATATCACACCCCAGCCACCTCTTTCCAAGGATTACCGGCTTGCATGGCCTCTTAAGCTGCTTGCAGAACCCGAACGTATCCGGTTTCAGCGTTATGTCCCTCTCACGCAGCCCCAACCCCCCGTTCCTTTCATCCGCCCCAGGGGGCGGCGTAACTACTATCACTTCCCTATTCTTATCCTCCATATGCGTGCACTGCACCCTCGCCTTCTCCACCACCGGATTCTCGTTGGGCACCGTCAGTTCGTCCAGGATATCCTGCAGGCTCATTTCAGGGATTTCCGATGTTTCCTTCGCCCGCTTCTTCATTTCCAGACATGCACTTAATTCTTCCAGCATTTTTACCAGAGATTCCTTGTATTCCATCCCGCTTCCCCTTTCCGCTAATTCATATATATCTTCCCGCCGCCTATCCGAATCGCATCCTTCATGCTGATACTTGCGCCTCCCTGGCTGATAACCATACTGTCCGAAGCCGACATATGTATCCCCCCGGACTGGCTGTTCATGCTGATGTTGCCGGAAGCGCATAGCGCGATTTCCTTATCGCTCACTATCCTTATCCCCTGTTCATCCGAAAGTTCCACGGACATCCCCTGATTGTTCCGGAGTATCAATGCGCCTGGTGTGAACAGGATTTCCTTTCCCTGCTTGTTTTTCCACGATTTCTCCTCCGGGTTCGTCCGCCCATCCGCTTCCAGGTGTACGCAGCTGGATACATATGCATTCCCTTCCTCCCCGTCCGGGAAAGCCACCCTTACTTCATCCCCTATCTCCGGCATACAGTACCACCCGGTTCCGTCCGGCGATGAATATACGGTTGCAAAATCAAACCACCGGTATCCCGAACGGTCTTTGTTTTCATCCCCCTGGATACCTATCCGTACTTTCGTTCCTGCAACATCGGCCACATTTGCCTTTAAGGACATCCCCCGGATGCGGCCATTGCATTGGACGCTGGCCAGGCCATCCTTTTTTGCCAAAAGGGTATAGACATGCTCCAATTCCTGGCCTTTTAAGGAGCTTGCCGCTTTGCCTATCACCCATTCCCTGTTTTCAAACATGACTAAATCCCCCAGCCCATATACTTCCCTTGACACAATCTCATATTCCCGGCTTGTGTTCCCCTGATTCCTTTGTATCAGCCGGTAGCTGTCCGCAGCTATTTCTTCATTCACGCGAATATCCCTGTATCCAAAGTACATTTTGGGTCCCGGCACCGTATATTCCGGAATAATCACTGTTCTCGCATATCCCGCCAGCCGTTTTGCAAACTGCCAGTCCGTTTCTTCATATTGCACCAGGAAGCGCCCCGCCTTCTCCCCCTGCTTCTCCAATGCAATAAACTTCCCGCCGTCCGGCTCCAGGCAGTCCTCCAATATTTCCCGATAGATATAGCTTTCCTTCTGGAACGTCCTTATATGGGGAACAAGGTCTAACAGGAAACTGCCCGTATGCACTGTCACCGCCAAGGTATACAGGCTGTTTTCCCTCCATATCTCCATGTCCGTCAGGACACCGCAGAAAAATACCTTTTCATTGCCCTCTTCATCCTCCAGCTTTACCGTTACCCAGACTTCCTGTTCCGCCATTTTCCTGTATTTTTCCTCGTTATCCTCCGATATAATCCCCCGTATCCTCAGTTTCCCATGCCCGTTCAATTCTTTTGTACATTCTGCCGACAGCAGGCTGATAAAGCAGAACGGCTCTGTTTTTATCCGTATTTCCCTCACCTTAGTACATCTCCTCTCTTCCTGGCAGGCCGTATGGTTTCCCACATCAATACTACCGCCTTCTCCCAATGCTTATAGTCCTTATACGGACAGTTGAAATTGGCCAAAATCAAGCTCTTTTCCAGGCTTACCGCCAGCATCATGTTATACAGGTCGCTGTCCATCCCGTGGCTTCGGAAAGAAAACCTGTGCCCTTCTACCTTCTCCATCACCCTGCAGCCGTAAAACCGGTAATCCGGGTGCTCCCTTTCTATTGCCGCCTCCATCCGCTTTGCCATATCCTCCGTTTCCCCTGCCTCCATCTGCCTATCAAAAAGGTTAAACCCCATGTTCACGCTCAAATCCACCGTAGTCAATATCATCGGCGGGCGGAATTCGGAAGGATATTTAATCCTCGCTATTTCCTCCGGCATAGTTCCCATATTGTCAGGCAGATAAATCCGAAATCCCCCTAATATTTCCTTCTCACCAAATTGCAGGATTTTGCCTGCCACATAATACCCATTTTCCAGGCTGCTGTATTTCTTCCTCTTTTGTTCTTCCCTCTTCTTTATGATTGCTTCATCCACGTATGCTTCCATCCGCCCATTCCTTTCTGCCCTTTATGCGGCCCAACCCACAGCCATGCCGAAATATTCTCGCACCCCAGGCTTTCGCAGCTGCCTATACGGCCAAACAGGGTGTGCCCGATTCCAGGCACACCCTTCCCATATACTTACTACATATTTTAGCCGTTAAGCCGGGTATCCACCCTCTACTGCAACCATATTCAGTTTATCCTTTTTCTGCTTAATTACCAATGTGAAGTTTCCCGTTCCTTCCCCATCGCCAAAGTCTTCCTTATAGTCGATGACAAAGGCATTGGGGAAATAATATTTCCTTTCCATCACCCCGGCAGCGATGTGCTCCACCGTCACCTTCCTGTAACAATCCGCCTTTTCCGCAGGCACCGCTGACCACAGCGCCAGCTTCCTCGTGCTGTCAAAGGGGTCTCCGTCTACGGCCGTCAGTATCCTCCCCGTAATGGTCAGGGTACTTCCCACGTCCTTCGTCCTCGCATTGGAATCCAGGGGAATATCCGTTGTATATTTCACGCTCCTGACGCATTCCTTCGCCACCTCGAAGCTTTCCGCGCCTTCAATGTTTACCTTATATGACATGGCTGTCTCCTCCTCCCCTTATTCGCCGCCAAAACCGCCTTCTATTTTGGCAGCCGCATTTTCGTCTTTTTTCTGTTTCATGTTGATGTAGAAGGTTCCCACACCGCTCTCATCATCCACTTCCTCGCTGTACTCCACCACGAAAGCATTGGGAAGCGTGAACCGGCGGACCACCTGCCCCGCCGATATGACGGTTATTTCCGCATTCCTGTAACAGTCCGCCTTTTCCGAAGGCACCTGCGACCATTGAGCCAGCCCCAGCGTAGCGTCATCGCCTTCGCCGCCCAGCTTGTAAAGCATTTTCCCCCATACCCTGACGCTCAGGCCGTAATCCGTTGCCCTTGCATTAGAGTCTTTGGCGGATGCGGAATCAAAGTCTACCTTCAGGATACTTCTCTCATCAAATGTGATGGGTTCTGCCCCGCCTGTGATTTTCATACGAAATCCCATTTTTTTCTTCCTCCTTTTTCATTTGTTGTATATACATAGGGCTTACCCCATATAAATACCACTGCCTGTTTTATACTCTACTGGATGCATTCACTCGGTTAATTTCCACTTCCAGGTTCTTCACATTACCATTAAAAGTGATGTCCATGGTGCAATAGCCATTTTCCTCGTCAATGATATAGGAAATATCATCCCCTTTTCCAAGTATGGCATTGACATTTTCCCTTTTGGAAAGCCATTCGCTTTTCTGGCTGGAAGGGTTGTTAGAAAAAAACCTTATGATGGAATCCGCTTTAAAATCACCGGTTCCATGCCTCATGACCCGTTCTATGTACGATGTCACCTGAGTCTTATAAATCGGTTCAAAAACAGCCCCGTCAGAAAGCAGATTCCTAGCTTTGTATACCATCACATCCGTCACGTTCAGCCCGTTATAAACCGCATTCTCCGATGAAAAAACGAAGCCGAAATTCTTGCGGTTGATATCCGCCTTGATGGCATTGGTAAATCCGGTGATTTCCTTTGCCATTACGGTTCTGACTGCCAGCGGGTGGTCATCCGCTTCTATGTCAAACCTTACCCCCGGCAGTTCGGGGTCCACCCCTCTGCCGAACTTCTCTTTCAGGTATTCCGGGCTCTGATATGCAGCTACCAGCCCGGCCGCCACATAGGCAGCTCCCACATATACACCGTCAATCCACAGTTTCATCACGTCTTCCGCTTCCCCTGACAGTTCCACGCTCTCATCTTCCTTCATCACCATACGCCGGTCCAGGATTACCCCTGATTTCTCCTTCGGTATAATGGTAAAGTTCGGTATGCAGGGTATCGCATATTCGCTGTACGCCTTCCCCATCAGGGATGCGCATCTGTCTTCATATTTCTCTATCCCTTCCGTGGCCAGCCTGTTAAATGTGGTGGCATCCCCCGTTTCATAGCAGAAAAAGCACTGTACCGCATAATCCTTAAACACATCCAACAGCCTTGCCAGCGACTCCACACTGCTCACATCCGTCTTGACTGCCGCCGTATTCCCTTTAAACCGTTCCCTTGTCAGTTTCATCCTGGAATACTGCTCCAGGGAAACGGAAGGAACGATGGCATACCAGACAGTATTTGTGAAATCGTTCTTTGCATTTACCGTATTTAAATACGTGATGAGACGTGATATATTCCCCGCCTTCGCCATCATCTCATTGGACTGATTGGTAATAAGCAAAGATGGCCTCATGCCCTTCATCTTTTTGGGATACTGCTCAAAAAAGCACCATATCCCCAGCAGTTTTTCTATCAGCGGCTTCACCGTACGGATAAATTCATCCTTGCTTTCCTTATAAAAAGCCAGATAGGAATTATAATTGGCCACTTCCTTTTCTTTGTCGATACCGCTCTCCATAGTGGAGGCTAACGGGCAGAACGTCCTGGCCACCAGCGCCTCGGTATAGCTGTTGCTTTCTTCGTTCAGCGCCTGATAATCTTCTTTCAGGGCCGCGGCCAGCCCGGCATTGATATTATCATCCAATGCGGCCAGGGCAGTGGTCTCCACTTTCGGCACTTCCAGCACCCGCAGTTCCCCATTATCTCCCATATTCAGGACTCCCAGCGCCAGGGGGGCGGTATCTTTCCGCTCCGTTCCCTCACCAAGCAGCAGCCTGGTCTTGATATCCTCAATGGCAAGGGGCAGCATCGCCATTATATTGTTATAATTTGCACTGGCCTCCTCAAACATGACATTCAGCTTATCCGCCAAATCCTTTTTATGAGGGTCGCCGTCCTCCAGCTTCGCATATTCCCCATAGGTGTACTGCAGTTCCTTACGGTTCTGCTTGATGTCATCCATTACCTTTTTAGGGGAAATCATGTCAGTCAGCTTTTCAAATTTAAAGTCTACATTAATCACACCCTCCGCCCTCTTTGTATCAATCATGGACATAAGCATGTTTAGAAATTCATTTTTCCGGTTAAGAGGTATTTCCGTCAGCATTTCCTCCGGTATCGATTCCGGCTTTTCCAGGCTGTACATGACCTTCTGGCTGTTTGCGTTGTAATAGCAGTACACTGCCGGTTCGAACTTCTCCAATACCTCATCAAAGCTGCGCACCAATAAATGTTCATGGATTTCCTTAATCTTCTCATCGGAAAGGCTCTCCATCCCCCTGACATCCCCTACTAATGTCAGAAAATCCTGTTTTTCCGGATTCAGCATCTCCATAAGCATCGTCCTGTTCGTTTGTCTTATTGTATTTCCCATCTTTAACCTCATTTCTGCACGGCTTTTCGCATGATGAAGTTTGTGGATGCCGTGCGGACACAAACTTGGGATTGAAAATTTTCAATCTTAACTCCTATTGCATATTGCATTGTCAAGGCGCTTGCTGCTCACTGGGCTTCAAATTCTTATAGTGTATCTCCAGTTCCGTAACCCCGTCTTCCATAGTCGCGGTGATTTTTTCGTTATAATTTACCGGATAACCGATTCCTTTTTTCAGTATTTCCATCCCCCTCATGACCGTGCATTGTTCCGATTGGTCCATGACAACGATTGTTTTTTCCGGCCCCGGGTAAAAAACAATATCCTCCGCACCTACATTCCCCAATTTTATCCCGCAGCTGTTTAGCATCCATTCCAGCGTCATCCTCCCGCTTTTCCTTCCGAACAAAC
Organism: Lachnospiraceae bacterium; assembly: GCA_011958945.1. Lineage (GTDB taxonomy): Bacteria > Bacillota > Clostridia > Lachnospirales > Lachnospiraceae > Kineothrix. The sequence goes on from BLLT01000113.1 coordinate 7,454, forward strand.
GGATAGTCTGGGGCGCAATATCTCTGTCATTCGGCGTCTGCACTACATATAAATTCAGTTTCCCCGTATACTGGCAGGATTTCACCTCATATTTCTCCGGCTGTTTCCCCAAATCCGTATGTTGTACATAAACCAATGCCGTCTTCCTTTTCCCCATCCATACCGCCAGAATGAGCACCAGTGCCGCCGCAAGCCCTCCCAATATATACCATAATGGGCGGTAATCCACCTCCTGCACCGGCGCGGGCGGAAGTTCCACCTTTATTTGTACCGGGTCCACTTCCCCATATATTTCATAAAAGCTGTCCATTCCTACATCCACTTCCACCATATCCAACCCATCCGCCGGCATTGTGTGGTTGATTACCCCATTTTTAATTTCCCCTTCGTATTCCTCCCCGTTTACCGTATAGGCAGCCAAATGCCCTTCATAGTTCCCTTGTCTCCACACATTAATGTTCTTGCTATTCACCCCGACCAGCCCTATCTCCATGTCCATGTAGTGACGGTAAACAGGTTCCGCTTTTTCCTCCTGCATTATTTCTGTCCGGTATTCCACTCCCACATCAAGAACTGCCTGATATTCCATGACTAACCAGGCCTCGACCGTAGAAGGCTCTGTCAGGCTAAAAGTTATATCAATGGATTCCTTCGGATTAGTAAGGGCAGCAACCGCAAATTGATTCCCTGTAGTCACACGCCCGCTCCCGGCCGTATATCTTGCCTCCACGTTTTCCATCTCACTTCCCCCCGCCAGCAGCACCTTTACCTTGGATACGCCGCCCTGAGGGATTTCTATATGGAAAGTTCCGCCGCTTCCCTCTATGATACCTATGGATTTTCTTGGGAAATTAAACTGCCTCCACAAAATATCCCAGGCGATTTCCGGTAAGCCGCCGCCCAACCCTTCCGCATATATCCCATTGCCAGTTCCTTCCATGTGCGTTTTCCCGTCCATTTCTTCATCGTAAATTCCTCTATCTGTTCCTTCGTTGTATATATTACCTCCAGATATTTCCGCAGCCTTTAGAATCTCTTTCGCTACATCGGTAACCCCTTCCACAGCTATAATATGTATCTTAACGGCTTTATCTGTCGCCAGCCTGGCACATTGTACAAATTCTTCCCTGGAAGCTTCGGCTTCCTCTGTGCTTCTCATGTCGATTTCCCCATCGGAAACCAGAATAACATGCCTTTCCACATCCTTTTCGTCCGAAAAAAGGGAAAGCGCCTGTTTTAAACCCTGCCCCGCATTGGAATATCCCGCATACTCCGCCACACCTAAAATACGTTCCATCTCCTCCGGCGAACTCCCCACTTCCGCAATATCTTGTATCCCCGTATTGTATACCACCAGCCCTGCCTGAACATCAGACGGCAGACTATAAAGAATCTGACGGACGGAATCCATAATAGCATTATCGCCCCTCCCTCCCATGGATTTGCTCGCATCCACCAAGAATACCACTTCCTTTTTTGAAACGGAAAATTGCACAATTTCTTGTGCATATAGGCTAATATCCGTCAATAGGAAAAATATAAAAACAGACATCAATAACAATATTTTTTTCGATTCCCACCCCTTTGCCCATCGGCACATTTCAAATTTCATTTTCTTCCTCATTTCTGTGTACGTTTTTCCTTATAGGCCTCTTTGTATCAAATCGCCCCTGCGCCCATGGCTTTTTCCCCCAGCTTTAACCTGTAGGAAATTTCATCATCAGTCACATGCATAAAAAAGTTTATTGCACTTTAGTTCTCATAAGACCATCCTTTCTCATTTTGTATTATTTTATTATAATATAGTATTCTCTTTATTAATACTATATTATATTATTATAGGTATTTTTTCTTTTTTGTCAATATTTGCCAAAAAATTAAAGTATTTGTCGCTGTTAATTAATATGTTTTACATGTTATTATTTGTATTTCCAAGGAATTTATACAATAAAAATATGTAAATATAGTTTTCTGCCACCCACTGATTATTTTACAGAAGGCATACATCATAATTGAATCAAAGTTCCATCATAGATGCATCATTCATGAGTTATATACAAAAAAATTGGTGACTGCAGTATTTTTCTGCAATCACCAATTGTATTTTTTTACATTAAATATATTCTGGCTAATTTCTAATGAGGACATATTTCAAAGCTTATTTTATTATACAAATTCCCTACTTTCACATATTCGCACTTCCTGCATATCTGTGCATTGTATATGGTCACCGTACACCCTGCGCCATTCTTTTCATGTTCATTATATTTGCCGCTGACAAACGTATGGCTACATATAACCCTTCCACTATTTCCCGTCAAATCATATCTGTTCCCCTGTTCATCTATGAAAAATATATCAGACCCTCCAAAAGATATTTCATATGTATCAATATCCCAAAAAGGATTTTCCGCTTCGCATCCATCTGCCACAAATAATCTATCCACTTCGCCATGCTCATGCTCCACTTCTTTTTCAGAACCCTCCAATTCCAAAACAGCCGGAGGTTCATATGCAAAGGTAGTCATAGAACTTACCATTACAACCAAAAAGGATAATAACACCCCCGAAAATATCTGCCATCCCTTTTTTCTGCTCTTACTATTCAACATCATTTCAATCCTCTCTCTCACTATTTTTTTGCCGTCCCTACCAAAACTGACCGCATATAACCCTTTCTTCCCCTGCGCTATCCCCAACAGCAGCCCACAGTATTTCTTCACATATTCCTCACCCATTTGGGAAATTACCTTTTCGTCACAGGCCAATTCGCCGACCACCGATAATTCATAAAAAAGATAATATACAAAAGGATTAAAAAAATGGACAGCCATCGCTGCTATCCCTAACAATTTTGTCAACCCATCCCAACTCTTAATATGCAAAAGTTCATGCCGAATGAGCATTTCCCCCTCATCTTTGCTGCAAACTTTATTATCCAGAACCACAATTGGACGGAAAACTCCCATCGTAAATGCATCCTTGCTGCCGCTATAAACCCTACAGACTGTTTTCCTTTTTATACCCATCCTGTCCTTCTGCCCCCTGAGCGCTTCTTCCATCCTGCTGTCATTCCGGCCTGCCGGATGGTGTAATACTGTACGGTATTTTCCGGCATATACCAGAATGCCGCCGGCTATGGCTGCAACTGTTATAATGAAAGCCGCAACGCATAAGTATTTTTCCCTACCATTCATCGAATACCCTTGCAAATCTCCCCCAATGAACTGTATAATATCTCCATTTAGCCATTGAATCTGCATATCCCTATAGGTATAACAATTATAATATATACTCTTCCATTGGGTTTTTACTGTCTGAACCGGTATCAGGTAAAAAAATAATGCTGCTTTCAGCATCCTATACCTCCATTTTGCGCTTACCTTACCCTTCACAAACACTTTAAAGAGAAAATAGAATACTACCATCAGGCTTCCCGAAGCTGACATGAGCAACAATAATTTCATATCTTATTTATCCTCCAGTATTTTTTTGATTTCTTCCGCTTCCTCCTCTGATATTGCATGAATCCCTACAAACGCCGATAACAATTTAGGCATAGAGCCTCCATAAATGGTTTTGATGAAGTCCTTCAACAGGCCTTGTTCATATTCTTCTTTTGTCATCTTCGCCTCATAACTATACTTTCTTTCAACAGAAATCCTGTCGATTAGCCCCTTTTGATGCAAAAGCATCAGATATGTGTTCAGCGTCTGTTTCTTCCACTCTTTGCCACGTATGGTGTTCATTTCCTCCAAAAGGTCTTTGGCCAGTATCCCCTCTTTCCGTCCCCACAGGAATTCCATGATTTCCATCTCGGCAGGTGATAAGTCCAGTTTTCCGCGTACAGCCATTAGCCCCCTCCTTTCCCTGTATCATTTTCATATTGTACTATTTTTTTTCGTCTTGTAATTGTTATTATAATACATTTGTTCTTTTTGTCAATCTTTTATAGTCCATTATTACAAAATTCGTAACAGTTCAGCTTTCGGTTTCCCTGTTACGGAATCTGCCCATTCCAAACTGCCTTTGGCGAGGACCAGATTCTTTCTTGGCGATTTACAACACTGTGGCATAATTTCCTATAATATAAAAAGCAGAAGCCCGTTCAAGCCTCTGCCTTCTTGATTTACATTATATTATATATCCGATATATCAGGTAATATTCTCTTCTGCACTTTCATGCAGCTTTATTATAATCAATAATCATAACTTCACTGATAATTTTCTCTGCCTGATTGCTTAACTTTTCAATTTCTTTCATAATTGCCATTGAAAAGAATTCTTCCCCACATTGGGAACACTTTTGGCAAGGTACATTTTTTACAATCAAAATACCATTTTCTAATTTTTCAACATAAATTGTTGTTGTCTCAATCATATGATTGCTGCCACAAGTAAAACAATTCATATTCAACGCCCCTTTCTTGTTTTAAAATCCGCTTCCCATTCATCAGCATTGGGATAATACGCCGTTATTATATGCAGATTAATATTATCACTCGCTACAACAACGTGCAGATATCTCTTATTTATCGACATCCCTAATAATAAGCAGCTTGGAAATGGTTTGTCATCCTCATACTGCTTTATGATTTCACCATTCATAATGACATTAATTATGCTGTCCGAATTAATCTTTCTCTCTTTACACCGCTTTATAACATGCGCTGTCATTATAACAGTATCATCTGTACATAACTTTCTTAATTCATCGATATGCAAAGCCACTTTCTCACCTACTTTGTTGAGATTATTAGTTATAACAAGCTAATATTAATATATCACAAATAGGACAAACCCCTATATTACAGTTTATCTACAAATATTCCTTTGCTTCCTCTAATGACAGCCGGAACTTCTCCTGCACTTTTTTCAATATCTCCTCCTCCGGCAATCCCAAATCACGGCACATAGAAATAGCACCATAAATTTTCCCTTTTTCTATCCCCTTTTCAATATTCTCCTGGTCACGCATC
>BLLT01000114.1 GCA_011958945.1 Lachnospiraceae bacterium
GTTACTGGAACGGAATGAACAGTAACCAGCAGTTCAGCCTTTCGGATTCTTTGTTACTCCAAATCAATATCCGCATCCTCCCTGGCTTCCAGCCCGGTTTCCCCGCTAAGCACCTTAGCCAGCACATGGGCTAACGGGTCGCAGGCATTCATGATTTCTTCTACCGTATTGGTCTGTGCCCCCAGTTCGATCAGCATGCATTTCGCCCGCAAATGCATATTGTATCGGTATGCCTTTAAATAAATCCTTCTGGCCAGCCCCGGATAGTATTCGTTGCAGGCGATTTGTGCCTGGAAAGAAAATGCCAGGTTATCGTCCACATATGGGTTTTCCAGATATGCAATATCCCCGTTTTTCCTTGTCCTGCTTAGCCCATTGAAAAACATAAACTGGGCGGTAGGCCTCCCTTGTAAGTTTACCATCAGTTTCCGCCCTTCAGCCACCGCATCCCGGTGCAAGTCTATGACCACTTCAATGGACGGGTGCTCCGCCAGCACCTGCTCTATGGCCGGGAGCGCATTGGAATAGGCATAATCCCGCGCCTCCACATCATACTGGCCGGTATGGTGAAGTACATTGAACCCGTATTTTTCCTCCAATATCTGGGCAAGCCGGTCGCCTGCGCCTACAATCGTCGTGGATGCATCCCCTTCTATCGAATCCACAAAACCTTCCTGGGAATGGGTATGGTAGATTAGAATTTGGGGTTCCTCTGAACCGCCCTGAATCGCCACGTCTTTTCCGAGCAGGTTTTCCAGGTTCAGCTGCTCATCTGTAATCGATGTGGTACTGTCGATGGCGTAAAAGGCCGACACGATGTCCTCATATTCCGTCAGACTGGCCCAATCGTATTCATAGCTTTTTTCCTGTGCTTTCTGGAATTCCTGTTCCTGTCCTTCCTCCGTTTCCTGCGCTTCCTCCTTGCCCTCCTCTTCCTCCGTCTCCTGTGCATTTTCTTCTTCCACAGTCTGGTTAAAAGAGTCATTTTCCTCTTTCATGGCCTTTTCCAAATCACTGTCTATATGGAGGGCATCCTCTTCGTATTCCAGCGCCCCGTCTTCCAGCCCTTTCCTGTCCTCGTCCGTTCCTTCCTCCCGTATCAGCATATCAAATGTATCCTCATCTTCTATGCTGATTTGCACCTGTGCCTGTTCCTCGCTGTATTTGTATATGGGCATCTGCAGCAGGATAACATCCCGAAGAAATTCCGCCGCATCCTTATGTATGCCTGTCTCTTCTTCCATAAAAGCAAAAACAGGCAGATAGGTCCTGTTAATCTGTTTCTGTATCCACACGGCAGTTCTTCCCCAAAATCGGCTTTCTCCGGTTTTGTCTTTTGCCGTAAACGATGCCGATAGGATACAGAAAGCTGCTGCCCCTATCAAAGCCGCCATACCGCCTGTCACTAGCCTTTGTTTCCATTTCGATTTCTTGTCCTTATTTCCGAAATACAACCGCATCACCTCTTTGCCTGTACACGTCCATAACCATGCCTGTATCCTGGGCTGTGACAGCCGGACCATAAACACTAATACGTGGGCATTTCCATTTTGTGTACCAGAGCGTGTCGGAAAATTCATTCTGTAACGCACATCTAATGGAAAGCAACTTTTTAACACGCTCTAGGCAATTATATGCGGAAAAATTTTTTATAATTCCAATGCCTCATTAATTGCATCGCAAAGAATGTGGCTAATCTGCTTAATCTGATAGTCCACGTCCTTACTGGTTACATACATATTGTTCAGTTCCGTCAAATTCACCTGCGCTTTGTCCGCCAGCGCATCATTCACAATCGTAGCCGCATCCACCACAGTGGGAACTCCGATGGCAATTACCGGCACCTGCAGGCTTTCCTGCGTCAGCGCATTCCTGTGGTTTCCTACGCCGGAGCCCGGATGAATCCCTGTATTGGTAATCTGTATCGTCCGGTTCAAGCGTTTGGTAGAACGGGCTGCCAGGGCATCCACCACTATAATTACAGTAGGCTTTGTCTGCTCCACCACCCCTTTTATAATTTCCGCGCTTTCCATTCCCGTTTTGGCCATCACCCCAGGAACAATGCTGCTCACCATATTCATACGGGATTTATTGTAGGCCGCCTTTCCATACTCTTTTACCACATGCCTTGTAATGAGCAAATTGTCCGCCACATTCGGCCCAAGTGCATCCGCTGTCACATCCCGGTTGCCTAAGCCTACAATGAGTACGGACTGCTCCTTATCCACGTTGGGTATAATATCTTTTAATTGCCTTGACAGTTCTGAAGAAATCTCCTGATGATAATTTTCTTCCGGCTCCACCATCCCCGGCGCTTCCAGCGTCACATATGTTCCCATAGGCTTTCCCATGGCTTTCGCACCGTTTTTCGTTTCAATGATTACTTTTGTAACTCTGATTTCATTTTCTTCGTCATAGTTCTCTTCCACTCTGACGCCTCGGATGCCCTCTTCTGATTCTTTGATGCCTTCCTTCGCTTCTAAGGCCAAATCCGTCCTCACTTGAAAACAACTCATCTGTCCGCTCCCAAACCTTTTCTTTGTTTAATCTATGCAGGCTCAAAATTGATTGCCCCAAAAAACTTCCATAAGCCCTACTTTTTGTAATAGGTATTACTATTTTTTACAGAAATAAGCAAAATATGTATTGACATTCAGAAAGTCTTACTCTACAATAATACAAGTATGTTTGCATTAAAACGTCCGTGTCCGGATTTAATGAAACATTCCCCAAAAACCAAAGGATTAATCATAATAGGAGGTGTGAGTCTTGGCTAACATCAAATCTGCAAAAAAGAGGATTTTAGTAAACAGAACGAAAGCCGCAAGGAATAAGTCCATCAAATCCGGCGTAAAGACAGCAGTTAAGAAAGTACGTGTTGCAATTGAGGCAAACGATAAGTCCGCTGCTGATGCTGCATTGCTGGCTGCTACTTCTGCAATTGATAAGGCGGCTAAAAGAGGCGTATATCATAAGAATACTGCTTCCAGAAAAGTATCCCGTCTTGCTCAGGCTGTAAACCAGATGGCTTAGTTTTGAGATAGATAGAAGAATATTTGTTAATTTTTAAAATCGCAAGAAAACCTCCCATACCGTCATGTGGGAGGTTTTTTGGTATTGACATTACATTCATTTACGATTATAACTATTTATGGAATATGTGTAAGCTTACAAAATATACTATCAAGTAAAGCATAGGCTCTTGGATTTTTTCCAGAGGCTATGGGATAATTAGGGAGGCAATTATGGAATCTTATGAAGTATTAAGGGATCTCGCCATCATCCTGCTCTTTGCGAAATGTTTTGGCATCCTTGCCAGGAAGTTTAAGGCGCCCCAGGTAGTCGGGCAGATTATCGCCGGCCTGATTGTAGGGCCCTGCCTGTTGGGATGGATTTCGCAAACCGAATTTATTACAGAGATGGCAGAAGTAGGTGTTATTATATTAATGTTTTCCGTAGGGCTTGAATCCGATTTAAAGGAGCTTATTAAGACAGGGCCCGTGGCTTTTCTGATAGCCTGCGCAGGCGTTTTTGTACCGCTGGTATGCGGCGCCGTTCTTTACATGGGCTTTTATGGGGTATCCCCCTGGGGAAGCGAAAATTTCTATAAAGCGGTATTTATGGGAACCATCATGACAGCCACCAGCGTAAGTATTACTGTGGCTTCTTTGCAGGAATTGGGAAAAATCAAGAGCAAGGTGGGAACGGCAATTGTCAGTGCTGCTATTATCGATGATGTCATCGGTATTATTGTCCTTACCTTTGTCATCGGATTTAAAAACCCGGAATCCAATCCCGGAATGGTAGTCGTAAAAACCGTTGCTTTCTTTGCTGTAGCTATTGTGGGAGGATTTCTTGTTTATAAATTATTCCTCACTCTGGATAAACGTTATCCCCATACCCGGAGGATTCCCATTGTCAGCGTAGCCTTTTGCTTCGCCCTGTCCTACATCGCAGAAAAGTATTTTGGCATTGCCGATATCACCGGCGCATACGTGGCCGGCGTGGTGTTATGCAATCTGAGCGATAATGAATACATAGAGCGCAAGGTGGATGTGAGTTCCTATATGTTTTTCGGACCCATTTTCTTTGCCAGCATCGGCCTTAAGACTTCCTTCGACAGTATGAACGGCAAGCTGATTGCATTCTGTATTTGTTTTGTTATTGTGGCTCTGTTAGCGAAAGTCATCGGCTGCGGCCTGGTTAGCAGGCTCTGCAAGTATAGCGGCTCCGATTCCTTAAAAATCGGCGTTGGGATGATGACCAGGGGGGAAGTAGCCCTTATCGTGGCACAGAAAGGCCTTGCCGCAGGGCTTTTGACTGCCGATTACTTTACGGCTGTCATCCTGCTAATCCTGGTATCTTCCATACTGACACCAATTATCCTGAAACTTCTTTATACGAGAGAAGACAAAAAGGCGGCTTCGGCGGTGTCTTAAAGAGAGGGGTTGCTGCACACTTGAAATTGCAGCAACCCCTTCCGTTATCTTCCTTATCTGCTGCGCCCACCGCCTCCATGATGGCCGCCGTGGCTGCCTCCGCCTCCGCTGCTGCCCCCTCCATGATATCCGCCATGGCTGCCGCTTCGTCCGCTGCCAGTATTCCTTTGAATATGTCTTCGGGACACATTCTTATGAAGAAAAGTGTCTTCCCTTTGATAAAGTTCGGGCGTTCCCTTTACATAAGTTCTGGTCACCACCGTTTTCTTCCCTTTTTTATAACTCCAATGAAGAATGATGAAAATAGTCATGGCAATGAATGCTGCCAGAACCGGAAAATAGCCAGGCAGGCCCAAACCGTCCCCGTCATGAACCGCCATATCATCGCCGAACTTATTGATGTACTCTTTATAAGCCCTATAGGGATCATCCTCTATATACCAATATACCGCATCCAATAAGCTGTCTATCCTGCTTTCCGTATACTCCTCTTCGGCCCTGCCCACAGCACACAGCCAAGTGTATACCCGCCCATCGTCTTCCCTATACCAATTATCCACAAGAACCACCCCGTCGCCAATAGGCTGATTATAGCCAAAGGCATTGGAGTCATAGAATTCCTCGGCATACACCCTGACAAATTCCCGGTAGGGAACATCCGGCTCCTGCTCTCTGGCATATTCTTTTAATGACTCATTTAATGTAACCAGTACAATATCGCAGCAAGTCCGTTTTTCCGTTTCGGCAATCAGCCCCCTCAGCTCTTCTTCTTCCTCTTCCGTAAGTACATCGCCATAGTCAAAAACCCGCTCCTGTGTCCGGCACTCCTCGTTTCTCCGTTCTCCTCCCCCTAATAATATATGATTCTCCCAAAGCAGCCATAGGTATAAAACAACCAGAATCGCCGCTGCCGCAAAAAGCCATCTGAAATAATGTAAATATTGTTTCATTGCAATCATCCTGCCCTTTCTCTTATGCAATTTCTGCTATTCTGGCCACTATATATAATATCATCCAAACCAGCACAAATACAGTTCCCCCGTAACTCAGCACCTTTTTCTTTTCCACCGGGGTAGAGCCCACGATTTTTCCTGTCTGCCCATTTACATAGAAGGGATATTCCTTATCGCGGTATTTGTAAATGTACCTCCATACCGGAAGCAGGGCGTAACGGGCACGCCTTGTATTCATGCGTATATCTTTCTTCTCCGAAGCAAGTGTGGTATATCCCCCCAGTGTTTCCTGGAGCATACATTCCGCATCCTTTTTTGCCTTCTGCTGTGCCCGCTCCTCTAATTCTTCCGAATTCTGGTTATAAATTTCACCGTAAAAACCGGACATGTATTTTTCCTGAAAATCCTTAAGGACACCATAGTCAAACGGCTCCATCAGATCCATCACATCATCGGGCATTTCAATAGAGGCATCCACCGGCACTTTCTGGAAGTCTATAGCCATTTTCCGCACTACACGAAAGTACGAGGTTTCCGTATATTCCGTATCCCCACTGGTCCACACCCTGACTTTTGTTCCATTTCCTATGTAAGTGCAATCCGCATCGTAATCATACATCCAAAAGGGCACATACATCCCTTTCATTTCTTTTAATGTGGACTCCTTCAGAAAAGTACTTGGTGTAAATATCCTTTTCCTGAATTCCTTTTTCATCATTTCCACCGCCTGCTCCATTCCTATCTGAAAGGGCAAAACCAACTCCGGCTCATATTCCCCTCTTACCCTTTCGTCTATGATAATGTAGCTTTCGCAGTATTCGCATTTACAGGTGGAATTATATTCTTTCATTTCCAGCGGCGCGCCGCAGTTGACGCATATGTCTTTTTCCTCGGAGACTTCTTTTTCCCCGCTGTCAATCCCATCGCAGTGGGGGCAGAACATATCCCCTTTTTCCGGGCTGTAGATTACATTGCCGCCGCAGTTTTTGCATCGAAACAGCATGTTTATGAACTCCTTTCTGTTCTTCTGGAGGTTGTGCCCTAATTTCTTTCCCGGGCACTGTATTTTTAATTTGTATCCTTTGTTTTTCCTGCATATACAAATTCCCGCTGGATGACATAGCTAAGAAAGAACAGCAAAATGTCTACGGGCATTTTGACCAGCACTTCCAGGCCGCCGAACAGGGGGTATAATTTCCCTACCAGCAAGGCGCTTAACGACATTTGCACTGCGGCTAACAAAACATAGCGGGGCAACGTGGTTTTTACCGGGCTGTCGCTTTGAAATACCACTTTTAAGTTCATGAGGTAATTATATAGTGCGGAAAGGATTCTGGCAAATACGGTAGCTGCCATTACATAGGTGACATTCCCCCACCTCATATCCTTAAGCAGCAGGCAGAACAGGGAAAACAACGCCAGGTCTACTACACTGGAGGACAGGGAGGAAAACAAGAATTTGCCGAATATCATATATATTTTAACAGAATCTTTTATCGGGTTAAAGTGGCTTGTTTTATTTTCTTCTATATAGATTGTCCGAATAGGCACTTCCACAATTGGGATTTGTCCGGACTTTGTTTCCAGGAGCATGTTGGTCTCGAATTCAAAGCGTTCCCCCTTTACCATAAGCAGTTTCTGCATAAAAGAGGCAGGAATGCCCCGCAGGCCTGTCTGGGTATCTGAAACGGTAATTCCGGTCAGGTATTTCATCACGGCCCTGGTGCATTTGTTGCCAAATTCGGAACGGGGCGGAATACCTTCCCCTTCAAAACACCGGCAGCCTAAAATCAACGCCTGGGGATGGGCCAGCATGGCATCAACGCAGGCTAAAATACATTCCGGCGAGTGCTGCCCGTCCGAGTCGGCGGTCACTGCGCCCGGCATGTTTTCATATTTTCCAAGGCAGTAGTTAAAGGCAGTTTTTAAAGCCCTTCCTTTTCCCTGGTTCACCGCATGATGGAGCACATGACAGCCATAGAGGCTCTCTGCTTCCTTAAAAAAGCGGCTGTATGCTTCGCCGCTTCCATCGTTCACCAGCACGATATTTTGAAAACCGGCGGCTTTCAAGTCCTTTAACAAGGCGGGCAGCTTTTCATCCGGCTCATAGGAGGGAATCACTATCGGCACTTCCCATCTGAGTTTTGTCTGATCCATAATTTCTGCTGTGTTTCCTTTCTGGTATTTATGTTATTGACTTATGTTTAACGGGATGAAGTGCTAATAGTTTGCCGGGTAAAGGATACCGGATTGTCCATCCGCCCGGTACAGCGTGCCATAACTAAACTCCCCTTCCTGCAGCAATTCCCCGAAAAGTTTTTCTTTATCCCCTGCAAGTTCATCCACATAAAGATAATCGGCATGGGCGTCCCGTAAAGCATTTATGATGTCCTGGCTTCCCCATGCGGATGCATCCACATTTCCATACATCACCGAGACAGGGGCTGCTTCGAACCCTAAATAAGTATTCCTTATCCAGCTTATATCGGAAATATCTCTTAAATACAACACGCGCCCCATGGACTCGCTTTGCCCCGCTTCCACTGCTTTAAGAAATTTTTCTCCTTTTTCATCGATAATTTCTTCTCTGTCTGCCATGATTTCTTTTACTCCGCCCCTATAGCCGTACAATGCCCTGTAAGCGCTTCTATAATCTGCGGTGAGAAAAACAAACAGCATGCAAAGTACCAGCCCCCATCTGTTTCTGCATTCCTCTATCACATAAAATGCCAGCAGATATAATCCGCCGATGGCAAAAGGGGCTCCATACCTTTCAATCGAGGATACCATTCCAAAAGGCTCCAGGTATTGGGTTTCCACTACAAAAATGGTGAGATGGCTTACTAAATTAATCCCATAAAAAAGGAGTCCTGTGACCGCCAGGAAACCTGCTGTGTACCCTGCAAGGCATTTATCCAGTATATGGCGTCTATAAAGCAGGAAAACAAAAAGCAGCAGCAGCAAGTATAAGCTTAAGGGGCTCAAATCCACCGCTATCGTATTCCAGCGGTGCAGCGGCCATTTCACAAATGCTTCCGCAAACGCCCTTACCATCCCTTCATGATAATCCGGGATATTCATCCCCCCTGTGGCCATTTGGATAGCCGTTCCCGTCAGTTTGGCCACCCTCCGGTTCATCAGGCAAAAGCCCAGCCAGGACATTTCCGTCAGTATGGGAAGAACCGTCACAAAAAAGAGTGCACGCCTGTCCTTTCTTTTTTCCACCTTTTCTGTGCCATCCATCCTATGCCTGAAAAAATGATAGCCATAGGCAAACAATAGCCCGAAAGCCACCCAGATAAATCCCGTATTTTTTATCAATACAAGTACCATCAAAAACAGTGCCTGACGAATGTAATAAAATGGCTGTCCATGCCTTTTCCAATCCGCCACCGCCGCCAGAAAGTTCCCATACACCAGTGCCATAGTCAAGTCCGCACAGCATCCATCGCACCAGAACACCTCCGCTGTCGCCGGAAACAGCCAAAGGGCTGCTGCCGATATCGCCATCGTGAATATGTTTCTTTTCTTCATCCTGCGAAGCAAAGGAAACAGGAAGCACAGGTTCATAAAATAATATCCGCCAAACAGCAGCCCCTCTTTAAACTCCCCCGGGGAAAAATGGAGGAACCACCATTTCATCATCTGCGTGCCCGGCGGATAATCCCCGAATTCCGGCGCCACATTGGCATAACGCCCGGCAAAGCCGTCCAAATAAAACAAGGACTTTACATCCGTTGCCCAGAAATTATAATCATCCCACCAGCTGACTGCTTTAGCGCCTACACAAACCGTAACCACCATGACCATGGCAAGGGCCGTAAGGGCGCTGGGCGAAAAGAGTTCACGCAAGGCAAAGTGCAGAATATCTCTGCCGTGGGTTTTCGATTTTCTGTAAGAAACTATGGCATATATCAAAGCCGCTGCCACTATCGCCACCGCCGCATAATCGGAAGCGGACAATATCCTGAAAAAAGAAAGTACATAAAGGAAAAGGACGAGAACGGAACACCCCACAGGAAACGCTTCCACCATCCGTATTCTGAATTTCCATGCAATACACAATAATAAAATAAGAAATGCTGCTATTTGAAAAAGAAACATTGTTCACCTCATATCCATATGGCTGCTTCGATAGATACAAATAAAGCCCCATGACCGTTCTACAGCACGCTAAATTTGCGGTCGCCTTCTACCATAGGAATCATCTTTTCCTCTATTTTTTCAATGGAAATGAATTTCCCGCTGTTGAGCATCTGCATAAGCCTGTGTATCTGCCTTTCCGCCCCCTGCACTTCCATTTCCACGCTTCCATCCCATTCATTCCGCACCCAGCCGGCCAGCCCCAGTTCCAGCGCGCAATAGCGTGCGCTGTACCGGAAACCCACTCCCTGCACCCGGCCGTAAACTTTCATATGTTTGCGGACGATATCGTCTTTTTTTTCCGCCTCTTCATTTGCAGCCCCATTTCGGCACTGGTTTTTTTCGTCTGTCACGTTTGCGGATTCCATGCAGGCACAAGCCTGGGATTGAGCGTTTTCAGTTTTAGGCTTTGTGGCATCCTGCTCTTTTTTCCTTTTTATTTCCTTTAATTTTTCTTTGTATCTGCTTATAAACATAGTTACCCCTATTTCTGCGCGGCCTTTGTGCCCCAGCATTTCCGGGACTTTGCTCATGGCATGGCAAGTTTGCGGATGCCGCGCAGACACAAACTTGGTTTCCCCCTTTGGCTCAAATATTTTTATATAATACAAAAAATCCCTTACACTGCTTTCACAATGTAAGGGACGTACACATTTCACTGAACTACGCGGTTCCACCCTTATTGCCTTGCCTTTTATGCAAAGCCGCTTCATTTAACCTATAACGGGGTTACCGGGCTTGATTAGAGCCACTCAGAGTTGGTTTTCAGATACTTCCTGTCAGGATACTTCCAGCACATGGGCAGAAAATACAATTCGTTTTCCCCTCCACGGTATCCCTCTCTGGGGCACTTCCGCATCTTACTCTTCTCTTCTATGTTTTTACTATTTATTTATCTGACGCTATTGTATGACATTTTTCTTCATCTGTAAAGAGTAAATTTTCTTCAATGATTCTCGCTGCACTGGCCACCAGCCTGCTGCAAGGGCGGGTTGCATAATATTCTTCCGTCCGCCTTTCCGGCCTGGCGCTATCCTCACGTTCCAATAAGCCCAGCAATTCGCGGCAAATAATCGTTCCGTTTTCTTCCCGAAATTTATCGCTCATCTGCCGAACCAGAAGATATATTTTTTCCTTTCCTTCTTCATTGGAAGGGTCGGTGTTCCCCTCTTTCAACCCTGCCAGCAATGCCATGGCGGAAACCGCACCGCATACCTCGCGCATCCTCCCAATGCCGCCCCCCATAGGGCTGGCCAGCTTCAAAGCTGTCTCCCTGTCCATCCCGAACAAATCCGCATATGTGGAAAAAACGGACTGGGCACATCCGAAACCGGACTCGAAGGTCTGCACTGCTTTTTCAACTCTGCTTTCCATACTCGTCCGCCTTATTTATTCCTGCCGCAGCATTTTTTATATTTCTTTCCGCTCCCGCAAGGACAAGGGTCATTGGGATATACCCTATCCCCTTTTACAATCGTTGTAGAGGATTTCTGTTCCTTATAAAGGGCTTTCCTCTTCTCCTCATCGAAAATATCGTTCCACTCTTCCAGGTTATACAGCCAGTCGGCCCCTGCTGCCACCATATTTTTGTAAAGGAGCTCTTTATCAAAGCCAAGGTTTACTTTCGTATCCTCTTCCATCTCCTCAATGGGGTTAGCCTCTTTCAAGCTGTCGTTAATGCCGTCAAGGAAACCTGTCATTGTCATCAGTTCCACGCCGAATTTCTCAGCCAGTTCTTTTACGGTCCCTTCCACCACTTCATCCGGCGTCTTCAGCAATTCCATATAGATTTCTTTTTCCTTCTGGAAATAATTCGTCCAGAGCCTCTGCAAATCCCCTTTGTTCGCAGTCTCTGAGTATGCGATATCTTTCCATTTCTTTAATAATCCCATCTGTAATCCCACCTTTATCTGATTATGGTTCTTTTGGCTTCGCCTTCCCGGCGTGTACCGACATCGCCTTCTGCCGGAAGCAAATGCCAAATATGTTCCTGTTTTATGCCTTTTCCACCTGTTTGGCCGGGCATAAAACGGACAAGCTAACGATAGTATATACTACTTTTTCAAAAAAGTAAATTTTTTTTGAATTTTTATCTTCTTTTGTGTATAAACTTTTTGAACGCGTCAATAATAAGATTAGTCAATGGAACCCCCTCCATTGATGAATACGGAAGAAAATACTTATCCTCCCTTGGGAGGGTATATCCTCCCCTAAGGAAGCCCCTGGGAATGCCAAAGCTGCATTCCCAGGGGCTTCCGCTTTGTTTAAGAGTTTCAAAATGGAGATTTTGTGGTGTTGCCAAGTTGTTGCCACGCCCTTAAAAGGGCGCGCTGAAAGCCAGTGTTTATCAGGGCTTCCAGCTTTTTATAATTTTACATAATGTTTGCTTCATGGTCTGCGATGCCAGTGTTTCAGGCACTTTCTGCATGAAATTTTCTCCAAGCGTCTTTATCAAACTTATGTTCTTTTATAACTTTGGCAACAAGTATTACTGTTGCCATCAACTGTTTTGAGAACATTATGCAAACACAACTTCCACTTGTTCACCGCCAAAGTCGAAATCATATATTTTAAAGATTTCATTCTGGATAGCCAGATTGTCTTCGTAATCGTTCTTACACTTATAATAGGTGTTCTTCGGAGAGAGGGCGTTCTGCAGAACGCGGCAAAAAAATAGAGCCAAGAACCTATTTTTTAGATTCCCAGCTCTATAACTCTGCCTATGCGTTTCTATCCGCTTTCAGTTGTTTGACTTCATCAAGAGAAAGTCCTGAAATATTAACGATTTCCTCTAAAGCATATTTGCCAGCCGCCAACATACGAAGCGCCACTTCTTTCATTCCCTCTTTCAATGTCTGATTCCTCATATCTTCCATA
>BLLT01000115.1 GCA_011958945.1 Lachnospiraceae bacterium
GTTAAAGTTCCATATCCTGTTGTTTGTGTTTCTTCTGTGCCGGGGCGGTTCTTTGTGCTTTTTTCTCGTCCGCCTTATCCTGCAAGACTTCTTTGATGGGCTGCTTCTTGGGCGGCTCTTTGCTTTCCTCTGTGCCGGGTGTGGCTTTCCGTACCCAGTAGCGGATGTCTCGCAGCTTTTTCAAATCAGCCTGCACCTCGGTCAGCGGTACTTCCTGCTCTGCGATTTCTTCCAGAAGCGTTTCCTGCTCCTGTTGCAGTTCCTTTTGGGTGCTGTCCTTATCATCCGGGTACTTGGCAAGGTAGGTGGCGGCTTTCTCATACCGGGCAACCTCCGGGTGTTCCTGTTTGAATTTCTCCTTTGTTTTCTTAAAAAACATCTTCCGGTACTTCTCATAAACAGGCTTACATTCCTTGCAGTCTGTCCGGCTGGAAAGAATCCCGTCAATCACTTTGCTTCGGGCTTCCTTTGGCTTCATCTGATTGCGGTAATCTGCGGCTGATTTCCCGGAAGATTCCAGAAATGCTTCTAAGTCCTCCACAGTGGAAAGCCCCTTTTGCCGGAGATAGGACAGGGCTTCGCTGACTGCCTTTAAGTCCTGTGAAGTCCCCCGGTTCTGTCCAGCCCTTGTCCAGTCCTTCCGTTCTTCCTTTCGTATCTCCATATACTTCATCAGCAGATTGGGAAGAAGTGTCGCTTCCTCCGCCGCTTTTTGTGCAAGCAGCTCTTTCCGTTTTTCGCCCAGCTCGGTAATCCAGCCTTTGAGGTTTTGGATAAGCTGCCGGATGGACTTCATCAGACTGTTGGCGGCTCTGATTTCCCGGTTCAGGTTGCCGATATTCGTCTGGATACCACGCTTTTCCATCTGCCGGACAGCAGCCCCCTCATGGACAGTAGGGACAACATCAAGCCCCTGTCTGGCATAGGAACGCAAGTCCACACGCTCCGGGCGGTCATTGGCTTCCAGATAGCGGTTCTGGATGACCTCCCATTCATGCCGCCAGATTTCACAATACTTCTGGTCGTTCCAGTCAACCGTATCTTCTTTATGGCTTTTCCACCTGCCGGACGGCAGCTTTATCCGTTCCCCGTTTTCATCAAGGTCATAAACCTTGCGGCTCTTGGGAAGCCATTTTCCATGTTCGTCCATTGCCCTCATAGTGAGCAGGACATGGGCGTGGGGATTATGTCCCGGCGGATGGGGGTCATGGATAGCAAAATCAGCAATCATGCCTTTGGAAACAAACTGCTTCTGGCAAAACTCCCGGACAAGGACAGCGTACTGGTCTGGCGGTATTTCTCTGGGGATGGTAAGCACCCACCGCCTTGCAAGCTGGGAGTTCCATTGCTTCTCCACCGCTTCGGCGGCGTTCCATAAGGTATTGCGGTCTGCATATTCCTGTGGGGCATTTGCCGGGAGCAGGATTTCATTGTGGACGATACCACGCTTTTCTGGGTAGTGCTTCACTTGCTGGTCGTATTCACAGAACAGCTTTTCGCCACTCTGGTAAGCAGCGGCGGCAACCGCAGACTGTCGCTGGCTGCGCTGAACAATCGTGATTTCGTTGTGTGGACAGGGCATTTCGTGTCCCTCCTTTCGGTAATTGGTGGATGGGGTGGCGTTTTACCACCTCATTTGGGGCAGAGGGCAGAAAAAAAGCAGGAGACCTTTTCAGATTTCCTGCTCGGTGTGCCGCTGTGTGGGCGGCGGGTATTTAGTTGTAAAAGTTCGGGGCAAGTTGACCCGATGTATAAGAAATAATAAACCAGAAGTTTACAAGCTAAATTTGTTACAACAAAAATGTAAATACTCTTTAACCGATATTTCTTTGCTATTCAAAATTCCAATAGCAACAAATATAACTTCTGCAACTGTAAGATAGCAGTCTTTCAAATCAAAAATAAAAAGGGTAGGTATCTGCAAAAAATCTAAACTTCCACCCCAAAACAGCTTATCAATCAAGCTACATAAACATCCCGATATGCCACAAATCATTATTATTTTTACCCAAAAACTTATATGTGCTCTTTTTGCCTGATATAGCATATATCCTGAAAAAAAGAGGAACAAAACAAACACATTCAATAAAATGGTAACAAACGGACTTGATAATAATTCGAAGAAATTTCCAGCATAAGATAAACGAGTATTTAGTTCTGGATTAAATCTTAAAACTTTGGCTATTATATCAAATTCGCATTTCATAAATACTTTTGAAATTACTATTTTAACCGTCTGGTCAATTAAAACCAATAATGCCACAGGTATAATAAACGGCTTAAACTTTTCCATCAGTAACACTTCCTCTCAAATTATTATTTTATTATTTCTTCTTTTTCGATTTAGGGGTAGGCAATTCCTCATACATAGCATTAAACAATCCTGTCAAAAACTCTTTATTATCAACTTCATCTACCAACAACATTTCTTTTGCTCCCTCGTAAGGTAACTCATACGAAACCGTTGGCATATAACTTATTGCTGATTTTACTGGTTTAACAAGTAATCTATCATCATAGATACCGCCTACAATCTTACCACGATAATAAATGACAAATTCGCCCATCATAGCTCGATAGGTAATTTCATTCAAGCCAGATAACTGACCTAAAATAAATTCTAAATATTCTTTGCTGGATGCCATAACTTTACCTCAATTTCTAAATTTATTACTGACTTCATTATACTTTATTGCTTATCGAAAAGATAGCATATTTTATGAAACTTGTCGGCTGGGAACAGCTTGCATTGCAAGGTGTCCCCAGATGGCAAGTCCACAAAAGGGTAGCTGGCGGCAGCCAGCGCAGGGGAAGCGTAGCGTCCCCTGTTTGATTTGGAGCAGACCTTGACTGCGGAAAATCACAGCCCTCCGGCGAGGAGCCTTCGGAGAACGCAATGCACCAACCTCTGGGTGGTGTATAATTGCGCCCTTAGTAAACTAAGGGGTTTACGGCTTCTCTCGTTCCAGAAGTTTTTTCAATAGTTCCTGCGTGTCCTGCCTGTGAAAAATGAGTTTCAACAACAGCATGACATCATCATCGGTCAGGCGTTCCGGCTCTTGCAGATAACTTTCCAGCATGCCGCCACGAGTACAGAGCCGGTGTGTCCGTTCCTTTCGGGTAAGCTGCTTTAACTGGTGCTGCAATGCCTTTTCATCATTGATGGCTTTCCGCAGTTTCTTTTCGCTTTTTTCCAGCTCCCGGTTGAGCTTTTCCAGCTTTGAGGTATCAGGCAAGGGCAGCGTCCTCCTTTCCCGGTATCAGCACATAAATCCGGTTTGGTTCTCCCACGCCCTGACGCACCCGCATGATAAGTCCGGCGGTTTCCAGTTCATTCAGAGAACGCTTGACCGTCATGGGGCTGCGGGACAGGACAGTGGCAATGGCTGTGACAGGGAAGCAGACAAACAGGATTCCGTTCTCGTCCTCCTGACCTTTAGAGAGCATAGCATCCAGCATCCGGCAGTACATGACCTTTGCGGTGCTGCTGACTGGAAATTCTGTCAACGCTCTTGGAAATGGCATACAGGGTGGCAATGGTGTGTCTATCGTCATAAATTCAAAATTCATTCGGTGTGTTCCTCCTTTTTCTTTGCTCGTTTGGATAAATAACGGGGGCAGTCAATCACAACCGCCCGGAAGCTCTGCTTGCACCCATGCTGGCATTTCCGGCATAATTCGTTGTAAGTGACACGCCCCCGGTCATTGAGGTAAAAGGAAAGCTCATACTTCCTCTTTTTGCTCATTCTCGGCATATTGCGCTTCCTCCCGTTTTAGTGTATGGTTTCGGGGCGATTTTCGGCAAAATTACGGTCATAGAGCCGCTTAAAATCTCCCGAAGTATCAGCGATAGGGTAGACTATCCCACTATCAGATTGTCGTGTTTCGGTATCATTTCGGTGTCAGTTCGCCAGTTCTCCCCGGTGTCGTTCCTCCCCTGAATCTCACAGCGGCGTATCGCTCCCTTTGGTATGCTCGTTTCGGTCAGGGTTCCTCCACATCCCTGCCAAAAGTCATGGCACTACATCGCCGGGGAAGCATATCCCACACAGGCTGGTCATTCGATTGGAATAATCCATCGATGAACTACCTGTATCATAGAACATTTTTGTGCCCTGTGCCGTATGTCCACAAAGTAGGAATTAGGGGTAAAAATCAGAAATTTCCACGATTGCGGAAAGTATGATATAATCCAGTTAAACGGCAGTAATGAAACCGCCGGAAAGGAGCGTGTGCCCATGAAAGGAGCAACAAGCATACAGGAACGCCTTTGGGAACTCCGCAAGGACAAAGGCTTAAATCTGGAAGAACTATCAAGGCTGACGGGCATTTCCAAATCAGCTCTTGGAAGTTATGAAAAAGAGGATTATAAGGAAATCAATCATGGCAACCTTATCACGCTGGCAGACTTCTATGAGGTTTCCGTCGATTATCTGCTATGCCGGACAGAGAACAAGGAGCAGATCAACACGCCATTGACGGAACTGCATTTAAACGATGAAATGGTTGCACTTCTGAAAAGCGGTCGGATTAACAACCGTCTGCTCTGCGAACTTGCCACACATAAAGATTTTATCAAGTTTCTTGCAGACATTGAGATTTATGTGGACGGGATTGCCACCATGCAGATTCAAAATCTCAACGCTCTTGTCGATACCGTCCGGCATGAAATCATTGAACGGTATCGCCCCGGCGAAGATGACCCACATTTGAAGGTGCTGCAAGCCGCCCATATCAGTGATGATGAGTATTTCAGTCACATGGTTCTGGATGACCTCAACCTGATTATCCGGGATATTCGGGAAGCCCACAAAAAGGACAGTGAGAGTGCGCCCCAGACCACCGTTGCCGATAAACTGAAAGAAAATCTGGAAGCAGTCGAAAATTTCAAGGGCAGCCGTTTGGAAAAACTGGCAATGCTTTACTGCAAGCAGCTCGGTATCAACTACAAAAATTTATCGGAAGAAGAATTTCGCTGGCTGATTCGGATTCTCCAAAAATCAAAGAAAATGGGAACGCCTATCAGTCAGAGGAAAAAACGGTAAAGAAAAACCGCTGTTGCATGGTGCGTTAGTTTCCATGTAGCAGCGGTTTGTGCTATGGTTATTCAGTTAAATTTCAAAGGATAACAAGTTAATAGTTATTTATCTCTATCTTTCTATCATTAACAAGTTTTTCCTTTATTTGATCGATAAATGGTCTCATTCTGCGATATGCTTTTCGACTTAACTCTAACTCATAACTAATACCTTTTCTCCTTTCCGCAATAATATGAATACCATTTCGATATGAATAAATCTCAATTATTTCAGAAGCTAAATCCACTTCCTCACCGTCTGTATTAACAAACTTGTGAATCAATCCCAATCGTTCTGCTGTTCTACATTTATCATCAAATCTAATTTGTGGTTTTTCTTTTTTCTTTCTTGCATAATAAAAAGGAACAATTACTTTTCCATCGTGTAATAATGTATCTTGCAATATCTTTTGCTTATCTTGAGGAATTGATATTTTTGTTGGAATTGTATGATGAATTAAGCAATCGAATTCATCAGTGTCGGAATAGTATGTATTTAACACATTTTCTATTACAGCTTCGTATATTGATGCATAGGCAAGTATTTGGTTACGCACTTCAAATACTAAATTTTCATTGCTTGCTTCAATTCCCTCATAAAGTTTATATGCAAACCTAATCGCTTTAAACTCTGCAATAATTCGATTTTTCAACTCTATATCCTGAATAAAAGAAAATTCATTTTCATACCATGAATCTGGGGGTAAATGATTGGTACAATATAGTTGTATTTCATTTTTAAGTTTTTCTGAAAAAGCCATTTAATCTCCTCTCCGTTACGATTTTATATTTGCAATGACCATTCTACCATACCATTATGAATAAATCATCTCATGCAAAATAATTTCTTCTGCTCGGTTGTGAATGCTATTGCAACGCTGCACCCATTCCATTTGACGGGTACGCTTCAATTCCGCGGTCACACCCTCGGCAGCTTTCATCTGTTCCATAATGGTGTCTAACCGTTCCTGTGCCTGTTTGTTCAGATCTGAAAGATATGTCCACAATTCTCCGTTTAGTATCAATGTGTTCAATCTGGCTGGGTGGACTTCTCTTAAATATTCCCGGTGCATCCGTCCGTACTTTCCAATGAGCCAGTGTTCCTCCGACAGTTTCAAGTCCGGGATATAGTAATCGCCAATCAAAGTAAAATGCAGACCATTCTCTTCATCATAAATATGTTTCTTTAATTCGCTCATATTTTTAATCTCCTCATTCTGGTTTGTTGTTTCTGCAAGTCTGGCTCTCCAGAAATATTGGTAAATCATTGGTAAAATTGAAAATGGAACACAAGAACTGCTATTTATAGAAGTATTTAAGACGATTTGAGACTTTTTATTCTGAACAGTAAATCCTGCCGTGGCACACGAAAAGTATCTTAATCATGTTAATTTTTCCTCCTGAAATGCTTTGATTTGCCGTGTTTTGGCGCGATTTGCGAGGTTTGTTTTTTTCGTGGAGATTGTTAAAAATGTAACGAAAATGGCAAATCGGGGCAAAACGTGGCATATTGATTCCGTCAATCGTAGTAAAAACGTAGTAAGAATTGGGGGTTTTTACTACTGTGGGTTTTTTCCTATAAACCAACAATATTTATTCTTTCCTCTCAAAACCTAACTCTCTACATGAAGCCTTAAATACTTCTGTTCATTAATATACTTTTCGTAAATATCCACAATATATGTACATGCCTCTGAGATATGTAACAATTTACGTTGCAAATCAGAAACTGATACTTCTCTGCCAACTTCTTTTGGTGTTTTATTCCCATGTGCAATATAATTTCTATTATTAACCATTTCTTGTATATCTCCTCCTATTTCAGGTCTGGGAAGTATGTCATCATGAATGCCAAATGTTTTTGCTATACTCTGCAATTGTCGATATCTTAAATTTTTCCCATCTGTAGGTATAATTTCGTTTGGAATTAACACAATAGGATTTTCTATCATCTTAGTAGAAATATCCCACCTCTTTTCCCATTTATGTTCATTTCCAACCCCATAAATACTATCATATTCTGCAGAAAAAATAAGAGCATACAACTCATATATACATTCATTAATCTTAACTGATCTTGCATTTAACTCTTCAATTGTTTTTTGTACTGTCTGTCTAACGATTTCTTCGTAAATTCCATATATATACACATAGAACAAACCTTTATTTATTGATGAAAAATCATCATCATCTCTCATATTGCTCAGCCATATTCTCAGCTCACAAATTTTACGTGTCATTTCGTTTTTTATCTCATCAAACACATTTTATCCCTCAAACTTTTTTCTGCAGAATTCTATTCTTCCTATTACTCTAGGTCTTGAATTTGTAGCTCCTGTAATATATTTTAATAATTCCTTGTCTTTTAGCCATTCCTCAATCCCACTTACATTTATTTTGCCTTTATCCATATACGCTAATGCAGCCCCCACAGATACTGCTTCAAAGAGATTAAGTGGTGTGTTTTTTCTACCCTTGCTGATACCCATAGGCAATGCTTCGTTTAGTATTCTAAATACTTCTCTAAATAACTTATCATTTTTACTATAGTTAAAATTCCTGTCCGCTTTTGACATATAGTTATTTAGGAAATCTTTTACACTATGTTCAAACGAGTCTAAATCATACAGATATGCAAAAAATCTTAACACTAATTCTTCACGTGTCCCGTCATTTTCTTGATTTTCCGACAAATGAACACATTCCTTAAAATTAGTATCTTGCGATAATTCTTTTAAGAAGTCATTAAATCCGCCTCTATAAACACAGCTTCGTATTTCCTGTGGAGTCAGGGTTATTCCTCCTCTATTTAAGCGCTCAAATAGGTCAAACCGTACATTTTTATCACTTTTATCACTCAATGTTGTTACCTTGATGCTGGTTAACTTAAATTTATTTTGCACGCCTATAGGAAGATCACTAAATCTTTTATCATTAAAATTAACTAATTTTGACAATCCTTTAAGTTTTAATGACTCTACATGTTTTGCATTTACCTTTTCACGCACTTTATCATCTCCGGCAAAACATATCATTGTACTTACTCTTTGAACACCATCAATTAATTCCCAAGTTCCATCTGCATTTGTTGCCATAAATAGACTTGGTACAGGTATCCCTAAAAATAATGATTCAATTAAACTTGATTGTCGCTCATCGTCCCACCTAAACTGCCGCTGATAATCCGGAGCAATATTAATCAATCCATCATTTACCATGCTCAATAATTCTTTTACGGATAAATCATAGGTATTAAAATCAACTTTCATTTTCTGTGTCATCAATTCCTTATCTAAATCTATCATCTTATATTTTCTCCTTTATGTATAAAAATATGTGTATTTCTTTTTCTCAAAACAATTATATCACTTTTCTCGTATTTTTCATAGAAAAAATGCCCTGCCGAAGCAGGGCGCAAAACTCTCTTTATTCAGATCGCCCGAAACATCTTCTGTGAAACGGGCTTCTCCTCCTTGTTCTTTTCCAGTTCCTTTCTGGCGTTCTCCAAGTCCTCCATCCGGCGCAGCTCGTCCGTGGCATCCTCCAAGCCAAGGTGGGTGTAGGTATTTAACGTCACCCCGATATCGCTATGCCCCATCAGGTATTGGAGCGTCTTGGGGTTCATGCCCGACTTCGCCATGTTGCTACAGTAGGTATGGCGGCAGACGTGGGGCGTGATGTTCGGCATCTGCACCCGGTAGATATCGTTGTACCGCTTGACCATGTGGTTGAATCGGTGTTCCCAATGCATCGCCACCAGAGGGTTGCAGTCCTTATCCGTGAAAAGGAATCCGCTGTATCCGTCGATCACCTTTTCAAATCTTGGCTCTTCCCTGTCCTCGATAATCGCCCGGAAGCACTGCGCCACGTCCTCCGTCATGGGCAGCTTCCTTGTCCCCGCATTCGTCTTGGTGGATTCGATGACCAGCCGCATATCGGAAGTCCGCTGGAGCTGGTGGTCGATGTTGATGACCTTATTTTCCAAATCGATATCCTTAAGGGTCAGCCCGCAGAATTCTGAAATCCGCATTCCCGTATGGAAAAGGATATAGACCACTTCGTAATACTTGCAGTAGACATTCCCTCCTTAAAAATGATTTCCTTTCCCTGCGCCGTGGCGGATGCGATCTCCGCCGCCATCCCTTCGGTGGCTTCCCCGAACACCCACACCTCGTCACAGAGTGAGAGCAGCTCCATCCCCATAGAGATGCCGAGCCGCCTCTCTTCCTCTATCCCCTCGTTCAAAAACTGCGGGAATAAAAGGTGCGGCGCAACAGGCAGGAAACCCTGCTCACACGCCATGCGGCAGTAGGCCGCCGCTTTCCTTGCATTCCCTTCCATGTCGCCACGGAAGGGGCTGCAGATAAAAACCTTCTTACGCATCAGTGCCTCCATCCTTTCTTCATTTTCCTGTCATGCGCCACTTTCGCGGCTTCATAGGCTTCCACTTCCTTCTCGATCTGCATCAGCTTGGCGGCGAGGCTTTTCGCCACGATGCTGATTGCCTGTAAGATACCGATAAGCTCCTGTGATTTTTCCATAGGCTCCGTTCCCTCCTTCCCTGCCGTTTTGGAAGGCTCCCAAAATATACCCTCCTAAAAACCGTAATGACATTTTTTTGGAAAGTGGCGAAGGAAAACGGGAAGAAATTTATAAACCGTTCGACAAACATACGGAAATATGCAGAAATATTCCGTATGCCGTCAGATAATGTCATTTATGCACATCAAATCCCCTGTCCTCGAAAAACAGGCGCAGCTTCTCCAGCACCCTGTCCCTGCGGCTGGCAAGCGTCCTCCTGTTCTCTTTTTTCATCCGGGCAAACTCAGCCACCGGCATTTCCTCACCGACCACCCTGACAGCCAGATCCCTTTCCTCCGGAAGGAGCGCATCCAGGGCTTCCCCCAGGATTTCCAGCAGTTCCCTTTTTTCAATGACCGCATCCGCGCCTTCCACCTGCGGGCCTTCGTCCTCCTGCCCGTCCGTAAGCCCGTCCTTCCATCCCTCGTAGGATTCTTCCGTGTAGCCGTTCTGCTCCATCGCCTCACGGTTCCGCTGTTCCTTTTTCTTCATCCGCCACCACGGGCGGTAATACCTCTGGTATTCCTCTTCCGTGACATCCATTGTGATTTCTTCATTCCCTGACTTTACTGTGATTTTCCTAAAAGACATAAGGCGTTCCTTTCTTTACGCCTTCGTAAAGCCAGATACGCCTTGATGCAGATATGGGACACACCCGGCAACGAAAAAAGGCCGGAGTAAGCTACTTGAATCTCTAGCTTTACTCCGGCCATTCGGTGACTCGTTGTTTAAGCGGTCCCACTCGCTCGGTCGTAAACATTATTCTGTTTACACTGGATTGGTCATGCCGCCGGCATGATGATCTTTACTATTTTTCCGCAGTGCGGGCATCTGAGCCTGAAAACGACTTCATAAGCCCTGTCGCGCCTGACGTCCAGCACCCTCCGGCTGCATACCGGGCATACACCTGTTTCCATCATATGGCTTCCTTTCCCCGTTTCCCGTATGCCGGGGAAACGTGTTTCCAATATTTTCCATCCATGTTATAAAGTATTGCCCGGTTTTTATTTCCTATACAGTTTTGCAATAAAAAGGCAGCCGGATTTTTAGCGTTCCCGGCTGCCCTTATGTATGCATTATTCTTTTTTTGGTTCCCATACTGCCGTGACAAGGTTGTTGCATTTGGGGCATTTCGTTGTGATCTCCACCTTTCCGGGGGAATCCGTCCCTATGTCCAGCAGACGCCCGCCGCATCTTGGGCATCTTAACTGTTCCATCGGGTATTCATCTTTTTCAGGAATCATTTTCCACCCTCCTTTGGCTGTTTATGCCGAAAGGGAACCGGGCAGATAATCCCGGTCCCCTTTTCTTTTGTCGCCCAGGGGCGAGGGGGTTCTCCCGCAATGCCCTTCTTTGCATCTCCACGGCATACGGCAGCCCTTCCGGTCACTGCCTGCCGTTTTCATCTTTCCCTTTCTTCTTTACTGCCACGAACACTCCTGCACCGATAGCGGCTGTCAGCAGGAGGATCACTATCATAATCCACCATACCGCGCCTGTCTGCCCGGTACCCGGATTTTCCGGCACACTGCTGTTCTCCGCCGTCCCGTCCCCGGCTTCCCCATCGGTTCCTTCCGGCTGTATGGGTTCCGCAGCGCCGTCTCCTTCTTCCTGTTCCCCGTCTATCGCGATCACATAATCGGACGCATGGGTGAATGCAAGGGATACCGTGCCGTCCTCTGCGATCTGGTCTTTACAGATAAATTCAAGCTCTCCCGTGCTTTCGTTGTAATAATACAGGCTTGCCGTATATCCGGCGTTCTCCTTGCCAAGCTCTATGGAAAGCACAGCCGTAAATCCGAACTCCCCTTCATGGGCAAGGCTGATCTGGATGCTGTAGCTCTCCCCGGTGACGTTGTTAATAATATCCACCGGCACGGTCTTTACGCCCGATTTTACGGAAAAATCTATGTCTCCCGCCTTGTCGGTGGTGATGCTCTTACCGTCCACGCTCCAGAGGATGCCGTTGCCCATGTCGAAGGTGATGGTGATGTCCTTTCCCTTAATGCTGTCAAAAATATCTCCCGGAACCACCACAGAGCCGTTCATATCCACGTTGATAACGCTTCCTTCCTCCGCCTTTTCCTCCTCGGCGCGAATGACGTCCCAGCCGGTCTTGCCGTCCTCGCCCTTGATGAATGGCTGTTTCGTTCCCTGTGCGGGTGTTCCTGTGCCGCTGCCTGAACCTGCTCCCGGTCTTGATGTATTCCCATTCCCCGGATTCACCGGCGTTGTCCCTGTTCCCGGTGCGGTTTCGTTACCCGGATTGGTGTTTGTGTCCGTGGGCTGCGTCACGGACGGCTGCGGCGTAGTGCTTCCATTGCCCGGATTTGTGCCGCTGCCCTGCCCGCCGTTATCTTCATTCCCGCCAGAGTTTCCATTTCCACCGCCGCCGTTTCCGCCGGAACCGGAACCGCCGCCGCTTTTCTTTGTATAGGTCACCGATGCCTCGGCGCTGTCCGTAAGCCCTTCCTTTACTGCAATGGCCTTTACCGTTGCAGGGGCTGTCACCGTGAAAGCTCCCGTATAGCGCGTGGAACCGCGCCCCGGCGCGCTGCCGTCCGTGGTGTAGTAAATCTCCGCATCCGGTGACGCACAGGTAATGGTCACGCTGACATTCCCCTCATAGCTTCCCCCTGCCGGGGAGATCACGGGCGTCTTTACCGTGAATTTCGGCATTGTCTCTTTTGCGGATACCGCACTGCTGGCATTGTAATCATTGG
>BLLT01000116.1 GCA_011958945.1 Lachnospiraceae bacterium
GGCAACGAGCCAAGTGGCATGCTTGCAGCGGGGTATTTGATTGACTTACTTTCATTTATATTGTACCATGTGATTACTGACAACAGTATGGCAACAATCACAACCGAAAGGCGGCCGCCAGATGGGAATGAATATTATATTGTAAATTTCCCGTTTATAGATAACGAGTACCATTACGATATACTTTTAAGCTTTGGAGATAAATGCGAATGTTTAGAGCCGTTACATATCCGTGAAAAAATGAAGCGCAGAATACATGATATAGTTGCGATATATAAAAACTAATATATGCGGCTAATACAAAAGAACGCGGAAATGCCGATTGATAAAAGAGGGAAAAAGGGAAAGAAATCATTCTGCTTGTTTTGGCAATGGTAACCGCTGCGGTTTATGCCCCCTCAAAGCGTATGCACAAAATGGAAATAACAGAGAGCATAAACGAATTATAACGCTGACTTGGAGCTGACTTGGAAGAGTAAAGCATATTGCCAGCTAATATAAGCTATGATAAAATAGTGCTATCTGATGCGGCTTGAAGTTTTATAGTTTCAGGAGGCATCTGCTATATAGGAGGAGAGTAGAAATGGGTACATATTACAAACACAGAAAAACAGAATCTATTAAAGTTCCATATTCTTTCCGCTGCGAACAGTGTATGAAAGAAAGCGGCCCGTTGACAGCCACTATTTCAGGTATGGAAGCGACTATTAACAGTAATTTTAAGAATCTGGATGAAAAGAGAGAGCAGAAGCTGGGAAAAATGGCTCATGAGAACCTGGTGAGCGCGGTAAAAGAGGCACATCAGAATGCCACTGGGAAAAATATATATGTGAAGGCCTTTAAAGATGAATGCCCCCATTGCCACAAACCCCAATCCTGGGCGGTTAGCGGCTTGAAAAACGATATGTTTTCCACACCAATTGTTTGTGTGATACTGGGCATTATTCTCGGTGCAGGCTGCTATTTCTTTGCGGATGTGGAGAACAGCCTGACAATTGCAATTGCCGCAGCAGGCATTTGTTTCGTATTGGCAATAGGAATCCTGCTTTTGAATGTGATAAAAGTAAGCAGTAAAAAGAAACAGACATCCACGGCAACCCAGAAAAATACGCCAGTCATCGAATGGAGCGCAGTACAAAATATTTTGAACGAATAGGAAAAGGTGAATCATATGGCATACCAAATAATTCGTTTGATAGATATGCCCCAAGAAAAGGAAAAGCAGCACAGTGATGTCTAGGATGTATGTCCATAGAATATAAACGCGAGGCGGCCGATGTTTTTTAGGAGAAAATCTTTCATGCCTGGAAAATCCAAAGATAACAAGGATACAGGCAATATTACAAAAAATAAAGTAAAAATTTGGGCGGTATTGCTGTGGCTTATCATTTGGGAAGCCGCAGCCCGTTTCATCGGACAGGAGATACTTCTGGTATCTCCTGTCACTGTATTGTCCAGATTCTTCCAATTAGCGGCGAGCGTGGAGTTTGTGAAAGCGGTTTTCTTTTCCTTTATCCGCATAATAGGCGGCTTCTTCTGTGCCCTTATAGCCGGAACGTTACTGGCCTGGGCCGGCTCGTTTTTTCCATGGATAAAAGAAATGGCGGCTCCGGTTATGGCGGCAGTGAAGGCTGCCCCGGTGGCGTCCTTTATTATATTGATTCTTCTGTGGGTGCCCTCCAGAAACCTTTCCTTTGCTATTTCCTTTTTGATAGTACTGCCGGTTATCTACACCAATGTCCTGTATGGAATAGAGAATACCGACAAAGAACTTCTGGAAATGGCGAAAGTCTTCCGTGTTTCCGGCAGCAGGCGTTTTCGATATATTTATATGCCGGAAGTGATGCCCCATTTCCGTGCTGCCTGTTCGGTAGCCTTAGGCCTATGCTGGAAAGCGGGCATTGCGGCAGAAGTCATCGGCATACCCTCCGGCTCTGTCGGGGAAAAACTTTATGAAGCAAAAATATACCTCCAAACGCCGGACTTATTCGCATGGACACTTACAATTATCCTTATGAGTATATGTTTTGAAAAATTTTTTTTATTTATTGTGGATAAAGTTACAGAAATGGAGTAAAGTATGGATATCGTAATCAACCGCCTTTCCAAGAAATTCGGGAACAAAGAAGTGCTGAGAGATTTTTCACTGCGAATTAAGGAAGGAACCTCCCTTTCCGTCATGGCTTCATCAGGGAAAGGAAAGACCACATTATTAAAAATATTGGCGGGCCTGGAAACCCCTGATAAAGGATATATTGAAGGCCTGGAAAATAAAAGAATAAGCATGGTTTTCCAGGAAGACAGACTATGCCCGGCCCTGAATGCCCTTTCCAATATACGCTTAGTATGCGGCAAAGAAATAAAAGAAACTCAAATTTACCATGAACTGGAAGAAGTTGGCCTGAAAGGAAACGAAGAACACCCCGTCAAAGACCTTTCAGGAGGAATGAAACGCCGGGTTGCCATAGTCCGGGCCCTCCTTGCCCCCTATGATATCCTGCTCCTGGACGAGCCGTTTACAGGGATTGACAACGAAAGCAAAAAAAAGATAATAGATTATATTAAAGAAAAGAATAAAATGAGGACCATAATACTAGTGTCCCATGACCATTGGGAGGCAGAGGCTTTGGGGAATGAAATTGTGTTTTTATAAAATCAGTAAAAATCAGGCATAAAGAGGTATAGGAGAACCTGTTAAAGCCGGAAAGGAGGTCTCCCACATGCATTACATCGTATTCGACCTGGAATGGAACCAGAGCAAAACCGGCCTGGAAAAGGAAACAAAGGAAATCCCTTTTGAAATTATAGAAATAGGTGCTGTAAAACTGGACGAAGAATTCCGTCTGGAAGACAAATTCCAGCGCTTCATCAGACCCCAGGTATACCGGGAATTACATGAAGTCACAAGAAACCTGATTCACATAAAAATGGAAGAATTGGAAACGGGAAAAGCTTTTCCCTTGGTTATGAAGGAGTTTTTGGACTGGTGCGGGGAGGACTATATTTTCTGCACATGGGGTCCCCTGGATTTGACAGAACTTCAGAGGAATATGAAATTCTATTATATGGAACCATTGGCAGACGGCCCGATTAAATTTTATGATGTGCAGAAATTATTCAGCATAGGGTTTGAGGATAGAAAAACGAGAAGGGCATTGGAACATGCGGTTGATTTTCTGCAGATAGAAAAGGATATCCCGTTTCACAGAGCCTTTAGCGATGCCTATTATACGGCAAAAGTCCTGGCGAAAATAGATAAGCCGGTCTTGATTAACTACTCCTTTGACGTATTTTCGGCCCCTAAGTCCAAAAAAGAGGAAATACGCATTGTGTTTGACAATTACATGAAGCACATTACGCGGGAATTCGATGACAAGCTGGAACTTCTGTCCGACAGGGAAATCATGAGCGTCAAATGCTACATCTGCAGAAAAAATATCAAGCGTAAAATCCGATGGTTTACGCCGAACAGCAAACATTACTATAGTGTGGGTTGCTGCGATGTTCATGGCTATATGAAGGCGAAGATAAGAGTCAAGAAATCCGAAGATGATAAGATATATGCGGTAAAAACGTTGAAACTTATCTCGGAAGAAGAAATGAATGCCCTAAAGGAAAGAGGGGAAAAAATAAAGCACATAAAGAACACCTGAAAATTCTTGATAGTTTTTAGGTGTTTTTTTATAGAAAAATTTTTCACACCAAAGGCAGAAAATAAGGTGATATATTATAAAACTAAAAAAAACCACCTATTTTTACCAAAATTTATGTACTTTGCTTCTTATAATGCCCATACTATAATTTATTTATAAGTTGAATGCATTCATATCTTAATCTATATTAATATGCCGTGATATAGCGGCGTTTGGGAAAAGGAAGGAGAAAATTTGCATATGAAAAAAGTTATTGCATTATTTCTGGCCGGGATGATGGTATTGTCTTTGACGGCCTGCGGTGATACGGCTTCGGGCAATTCCGGCGATGCTGCATCCAAGGACGACAGCGCTGCGGAAGAAAGTACGGAGGAAAGCGCCCCGGAGGCTGCAGGTAGTGAAAGTGATGAAAACGTGGCCGATGGGGAAGTGGTAGAGATAACCGTCCAGTCCTGGCAGTATGCTCTGGGTAATTATAAAGGATTTAGTGAGGATAGCGAACTGACGCAGGCGATTGCGGATGAATTCAATGCAACCCATCCCGGTATTCATGCCACAGTTACTATCATGAGGCAGGAAGACCATTACAATGCGTTAAGGGTGGATTTTGCAGCAGAAAGTGCGCCGGACGTAATTGGTATAGCCCCTGGTGCGGATTTGGAACAGTTCAAATCCCAGCTGGAGCCTTTGGCAGGATATGCGGCGAAAGATTTGGGGGATGACTGGAAAGATAAATTTACGGAAGCTTCCTTTACCACAATAGCGCTTTCCGGAGATGAAATCTATGCATTTCCCAGCGCGATGAGCGCATCGGGAACTATTTGGTACAACAATAAGCTGATGACGGAAAGCGGAGTGGATACATTCCCGGCAACATGGGAAGAAATGAAGAGTGTAGCGGAAACATTGCGCGGGGCAGGGCAGATTCCACTTATGTTCGGCGGCAAAGATAATTGGCAGAACTACGACATGTTCCTTACCATTATGGCAACAATAAATAAAGATTTGTGCAATGATATTTTCGCCTTGGAGGGAAGCTGGACAGAAGAGGATGTGGTAAAGGCATTTGATTATTACCAGAAACTTTTTACAGACGGAATTGTACAGGACGGCGCCCTTTCCACTACGATTTATAATGAAGGCTATTCCCAATGGAAGGACGATGACGGAAACTCCACAATCCCTATGATTTTCAACGGCTCTTGGGATATGGGCTCTTTGAAAGCGGAAAACTCTTTCTATGAGAACTTTTCTTCCAATGATATCAGAGTGGGACTTATGCCTTCTATTGAAGGAAAAGAAGGAGCAGTATTGACCGCGCCGGATGTGGCATGGGGAGTGAATGCCAACAGCGCAAATAAGGAAGCCGCCTGGGAATTCGTAAAATGGTTATGCTATGATATGCAGCAGGATGTGGTGGACGGACTTGGGTTCTTCAGCGTATTGAAGGATGCCCCCAGCCCTACGGTGGAACTGACGGCAGATTATCAGGCCGCTTATGATGTAATTTCGGCAGCAGCCGCATCCGAACATACGGTAGGGTTTAGAAGTTCTTTCTATACGGAATTAAACGATGCCCTGTTTGACCAGCTGCAGCTGTTGGGAACAGGGGCAGCGACCCCGGAGGAAGCGGCAGCGGCTATGGAAGAAGCGGCGGCAGGTATTGCAAAATAAAAGATTGGCGTGTATTTACGGGTGTCCAAATGAGATGTGTCAGCATCTGACGGACGCCCGGTGCACGAGTAGGGGAAGATGGATCTTCCCTGCTCGATTGGTTCACAGGAGAAGCCAGGATTCCATTTTGGAATCCCCCAAGTTTGTATCTGCGCGGCATCCACAAACTTGATATGTGTAAAGCCCCGTCAGTGCCGGGGCACAAAGGCCGCACAGAAATGGAGAGAAAAATGGGAATATGATTAATTTTAAAAACAGTAAAAAAATAGGTTTCCTTTGTATATTGCCTTTAATGCTGTTCGTGCTGATATATATGGTATATCCGATTTTGTATAATGTGAAAATCAGTCTGTATGACTGGAACGGAATCGATAAGGATATGGTTTTTATTGGCCTGGGCAATTTTACGGGGATATTTAAAGATAAAGTGTTCCGCATTGTATTAAAAAATTTCCTGCTGTTTGCAGTTTTCACGGTGGCAATTCAGGCTGTGATCGGATTTCTTTTGGCGGATTTGTTCCAGAAAAAATTTTTTGGAAGGGATTTTTCGAAAACCGTATTATTTATGCCGGCGATTTTGTCTTCAATTATTATAGGCCAGGTTTTTTACCGTCTGTTGGACCCAAATATAGGATACTTAAAGAATATCCTAAGTTCCCTTGGCATTAGCGCGCCTTTATCCAATCCCAAACTGGCCATATGGGCGATTATTGTGGTAAACATCTGGCAATGGACAGGGTATTCCATGACGCTATACTTCGGTGCCATGACAGGGATTTCTGAGGATTTGTATGAAGCGGCCAGAATAGATGGGGCAACCCATTTCCAGATTTTAAGGAAAATTACGCTTCCTCTTGTGCGGGGAACGACATACAACTTGACTATTGTAGGGGTAATCGGGGCATTGAAGCAGTATGATCTGGTGGCATCCCTCACCGGGGGAGGGCCGGCCAATGCTACCCAGACCTTTGCCACTTATTTGTATGAAGCAGCATTTACCAACTATAAACAGGGCTATGCATCGGCCATTGCCGTTGTAATGTTTATCGTGGCGGGAGTGATTACCGCAGTTCAGCTGCGGCTTTATAATACAAAAACCATTTACTAAGAAAGGAGGCAAAGGTTTGTTGTAATTTGCACAGGTGCTGGATTTGCAACAGATCCGAAGGAATAAATGAAAACAATGCGTGTGCTTAATGGTATTTTCCGTTTCATCGTCTGTGCGGTATGTACAGCGGCCATTCTTTTGCCAATCAGCATTTTGGTGTATGGCTCCTTTCAGGGAGGCGGAATCGGGAATTACATTGATATACTGACAAAATACCATATTCAAACATATTTTTTAAACAGTCTGATCATCAGCGGATTGGTAGTAGTTCTTGTAGTGACATTGGATTTGCTGGCAGGGTTTGCGCTTTCCAAACTGAACTTTCCGTTTAAAAATGCGATATACCTATTTCTGCTTTCGGCGTTGCTGCTGCCGGCTGCCGCAATCCTCGTTCCTGTATTTCAGATTAATTCCAAGCTGGGAATATTAAATACTTACATTGCGGTGCTTGGCCCAT
The DNA here is from genome assembly GCA_011958945.1 of Lachnospiraceae bacterium. Classification (GTDB taxonomy): domain Bacteria; phylum Bacillota; class Clostridia; order Lachnospirales; family Lachnospiraceae; genus Kineothrix. The sequence goes on from BLLT01000116.1 coordinate 6,893, forward strand.
ATGTGGTGCTCATTGCCCCATTTAATCTTCTGACCATTAAAAATGGGTTCGATGCCCTTCCCAATACGGTGCTGGAAGCGGCCTTGATTGATGGCTGCGGTATTATGAAGGCACTGTTCAAAATAGCTGTACCTATGTGCAGGCCTGCCATTATTATGGCGGTGATTTGGACATTTCTTTCCAGCTGGAATGAATATATGATGGCCTTTGTAATGCTGCGGAAGGAAGAAATTATGACAGTTACGGTAATCCCCACCAAATTCCAGTCCATGTATGGAGGCAATGTGGGGAAATTGTATGCTGCGCTGTTTATTATTCTCGTGCCAGGCATTGCCATTTATCTAGTGATGCAGAAATTTATTATAAACGGGCTGAATGCGGGGGCGGTGAAGGAGTAACAGATTTTTAGAATCTTATTATGCAATGGGATACAGGGATATTTCGAGAGGCTGAATAAAGAAAAGGAGATAACAGATGAATAAAGAAGAGTATAGAAACAGGGTAAATGGCTGCTGGATGGGAAAAAATATTGGCGGCACATTGGGGATGCCCATGGAGTGGGAAAGGAGCAGGAATCAGGTCACCTATTATACCCATGATTTGGACGGAAAACCTCTCCCCAATGACGATTTGGATATTCAGATTTTATGGCTGTTAGCGTTGGAAGATAAGGGGATTCATATAGATGCCAAGACGATGGGGGAATATTTCAATGAATTTATGATTTTCACCCATGCGGAATACGGGGTGGCGAAGACAAATCTGAGGACTGGGTTTCAACCGCCGGTGACTGGTTCTTTTAATAATGATTTCAAAGACAGCTGCGGATCTTATATCCGTGCGGAAATATGGGCATGCCTGTTTCCTGGGAAACCGGAAAAGGCGGCGGAATATGCTTTTGAAGATGCTATTATAGACCATGGCGATGGAGAAGGGGTTTATGCGGAAATTTTTATTGCGGTGATGGAAAGCGTTGCCTTTTATATAAAAGATATCCGAAAGCTGATAGAAATCGGGCTTTCTTATATTCCGGAAGACTGTGCAGTCAGCCATGCAGTACGGAGTGCGGTGGAGACATTTGACGCTGGTATTAGCGAGGAGGATGCCAGGGAGCATATTATGAAGAATTTCATCGGACATCTGGAATGGCATTATATTTCGGAAGAGGATGAAAAAAAGGGGTATCAGAACGGGAAAATGGGCTGGGATGTACCTTCTAACATAATGATTATCATTTATGGCCTGTTGTTCGGCGGCGGAGACTTTGAGAAATCCATTCTGGCAGCGGTGCATTTCGGGGAAGATACGGACTGTACGGCAGGTACGATTGCTTCTTTGTTCGGCATTATGTATGGCGTAGACTTTTTTGAAAAGAAATGGACGGAGCCCATTGGGTCAGGTATTGTTACATATAGCATTGACCCGTTCCGGATGGCGGGGAGGATTCCGGCTACGGTAGAAGAATTTACGGAAAGGGTGTTTAAGCAGAAGGAACTGGCCTGGAAGGAACTTGGGCTTGCGGAAAAGGAAGAAGAGGGGGAGGGCGAAGAAAGTAGTTGGCATGCGAAGCCTTATTTCCAGAATCTTTATGACGAAATGAGAAATATCCGGTATAAATTTCCCTATTTAAATGTAAGGGTGGATTATTGCGGGGAACCGGTCATTACGCAGGGAGAGCCGAAAAAGATAAAATTAGTTTTATCCAACACATCCAAGTCTTTGACAGCCGATAGGGTAAACGTTTATTTGTATAGCAGGGATGGATGCATAGTTATGCCCCAGAATGAGGTTTCCGTGTTTTTGACGATGGCTCATATGGGGGCGGGCATTAAAGAAGTGGAATTCCAGGTTTGTGCGGAAGGCCCGCTTAAGCCTATTTACCGGTTTGTGGCAGAGTTTATCTTTGAGGAAAATAAGAACAGGAAAACGATGCATGTACCTCTGGTGCTGGTTAGCCAGATGGGAACAGTGCGGGAGGTGAAATGGGAAAAGAAGGGCCCCCATGCGGTTAATAACCTGCCCAGGATATAGGCTATAGGAGTCTATTCCGCAGCGAGGGCCTTGACCTGGGAGGGGGATATGCCATGGTATTTCTTAAAGGTGTTGCGGAAATGGCGTACATCTTCGTATCCCAGCATGTGGGCAGTTTCATAGACTTTGCAGTTGGCGGCCAGAAGTTCGGCCGCCTTGTCCATTTTCAGGCGGGTGATGTAGGAGATGTAGGTCTGTCCGGTCTCCCTCTTGAATAGAGTGCTGAAATAGGATGGGTTTACATAAAAGTAGCTGGCAATAACGTTTAAGGAAAGGTCATCCATGATGTGGTTGGTAATGAATTGGAGGACTTCCTGGAGTTGGAAACCTGTATTGGAGCGTGTCAGATCGAAGTTATCCAGTGTATAGAGAAGCCAGGTGCAGAACCAGTTTTCCAGTTCATCCACATCGGTAATGCGTAAAATTTCGTGAACTTCAATGCCTGATTTTATCCGTTTCAGTTTTAGGCCGTACATATCAAAGAGTGTATATTTAATGCTGGCATAGAGGATAATCAAATCATATTTGGTGTCTTCCGCTTTCCGGTGAAGTTTTCTGCATTCGGCAAACCATTGATGAGTGTACAAAAGCGCGTTCTCCCCTTCCCGGAACTGAATATCGGTGCGGATGGAACGTTCGATTTCCATCAGTTTTTGAGGCTTTAGCATTTGGCCGGGAGGGCTGGAGATTTCTTCAAAGGCGGAGCAGGGCATCTGAAGGCGGTTCATGTAATAGACTTCGCTGGCTTCTAAAAAGGAGGAGGTGAGGCCGGATAAGTCATGGTGGATAATGCCAAAATAAAACGGGGAAAAATCGGGCGGATTGATGCCGTGCCTGTCCATGAGGAACTGGCGGTTCTGCTCCAATTGGGTAAAGTTTGCGGTAGGCTCGTGGAGGGCAAATAAAAGTATGGATGCGGCATGGTTATAATAGCAGAAGGAGGAAGGGAACATTTCTATGAGAATACGGCAATAATCCAGCAGGGGGGGATTATTGCCGGAAGCGTTTGCAGTAAAGCCCCAGGGGGCGGAGGCATCATCCCCGCTGTTCGGGCTTTGGCATGGCTTTTCTTGCATATGGATGCCTGAGTATGATAAAGTGCAGCGGGATAAGCAGGCAACAAAACTGATATCGGAAAAATCCGGAAGTGTCAGCCCAGCACGGGAATCCATATGGCTTAGTGAGGTCAGCCGTTTCAGAAATGTTTCGCTTTGCAGGTAGGATACCGCAGAGGGGTTTTTAATGGGACGGAAGGCATCGTTGCAGGCAAGGGAAATGGACAGCTCTTCCAATGAGATGCTGCCATCAAGGATAAGGGCCGGGATACCGCTATACTGTATGGATAAAAGCTGAAACCATGGGTTATCCTTCTGCTCTGGGAAATCTTTTGTATCCATCAGAAAGGCAGAGGGAACCCCTTTTGGGAAAATGGCGATTGGGCCGCCGGGAAAGGGGCATGTTTCTATCCAAAGGCGGTGGTGTAGTAAGGGGGATAATATTTGAAAAAGGTATTGCGCTAATGTGTGAGATGAGGTGAAAAGTAAAATATGGTGCATTTATAAAATCCTTTCTCAGCCATGCAATCGCCCGCTCTTTCATTTTAGTGTGCCGGCTGTAGTAATGTAAGTATAACAAAATGTATGTGGGGTGTAAAGCTATCCAATTCCTAAGTGAAATGACCGTTTTTTGTAATAGCTTTAAAACCGAATCCTGTGTGGGCAGAACACTGCAAGCAAACATGCCGCCCGCTCTGGCACATCTGAAAACTGATTTCCTGTGATTCCTCAGGAATACTTTACCTAAATGCATAAATAAGATAAAATAAAGCGAACAAAACTATAATAATATCAGCAGCAGGACAGCCAATGAACGGAGGCTGAAAAGGAAAGGAATCCCTATGACAGGACAAAAAATAGAATACATTTTACGGCAGCAAAAAGAATATTTTTCCACCGGTGGAACGCTGCCATTGCAATTTCGCCTACAGGCGCTGGGGAAACTAAAGGCAGCGATTAAGAAGAATGATAAAATGTTATGTCAGGCCTTATATTCCGATTTGGGAAAGAGCCGGGCGGAAAGCTATATGTGCGAATTGGGGCTGACGTTATCGGAAATTGGCTGGATGGAGAAAAATTTAAAGAAACTGATGGAAAACAGGCTGGTGAAAACACCCCTGGCTCAGTTTGCGGCCAAAAGCTTTCAAAGCCCCTGCCCTTATGGAAATGTGCTGATTATGAGTCCATGGAACTACCCTATCTTGTTAACGCTGGAACCACTTGTGGATGCTTTGGCGGCTGGGAATACGGTTATTTTAAAGCCAAGCGCCTATGCCCCGGAATCCTCCCTGGCCGTAAAACGGCTGTTGGAAGAGTGCTTTCCCCGGAAATATGTATGCGTGGTTACGGGCGGAAGGCAGGAGAACCAGGCACTTTTGCGGCAGCGTTTCGATAAGATTTTCTTTACCGGAAGCCCCGTGGTGGGGAAAGAGGTATTGCGGCATGCCAGTAAATATTTGACCCCGGTCACTCTGGAATTAGGGGGGAAAAGCCCTTGCGTAGTGGAGAAGAGCTGCAATATCCCGCTGGCGGCCAGGAGGATAGTTTTCGGCAAGTTTATCAACTGCGGGCAGACTTGCGTGGCTCCGGATTATATTTTGTGCGATGAAAGCATCAGGGATGAATTGGTTTCTTCTATTATAAAAGAGATAAAAAGGCAGTTTGGCAGCCGGCCTATGGAAAATAAAAATTATGGGAAAATTGTAAATGAGAAGCACTGCCAACGTTTATTATCGCTGATAATGCCTGAAAAAATTGTTTTTGGCGGCAGATGCGATGCCAAGGCATGCCGGATAGAGCCTACGGTGATGGTTGATGTGGATTGGGAAGATGCAGTGATGCGGGAGGAAATCTTCGGCCCGCTGCTTCCGATATTGACATATAAAAATATAAATGATGCCTGGAAAATGATAGAGGACAGGCCTCGCCCCTTAGCCTTGTATTGCTTTACAGAGAATCCCCTGGTGAAAAGGCAGATGCTATCCCGATGCCGTTTTGGGGGAGGCTGTATCAATGATACGGTGATTCATCTGGCAACCAGCGAAATGCCCTTTGGAGGCGTAGGGGAGAGCGGTATGGGAAGCTATCATGGAAAAGCAGGTTTTGAAGCGTTTACCCATTATCGGAGTATTGTGGACAAGAAGACATGGTTTGACCTTCCGGTACGCTATCAGCCTTATACGAAAGGGATGCTTAAACTGGCGGAACTGTTTATGAGATAGGATAAAATCCGTAACAGTTCAGCCCAGGACTTTGCACTTGCCGTAAGTCCGCTTTACGTAAAGGG
>BLLT01000117.1 GCA_011958945.1 Lachnospiraceae bacterium
ATAATGTAACAGTTCAGCCCAGGACTTTGCACTGGCTGCAAAGTCCGTGCGGATATGTGGTGGGCAGAAACGAATCCGGCCTCTTTGCCGGAGGCAAAAATGGAATAGGCCAGATTCTGTAACTACGAAGCCAAAGGCTGAATAGTTACAAGCTTATAGCAACGGCAGGCAAAACGGAACTTGAAAAACAAAAGAGTTGTTGGTATTATAGTAAACAAAATATAAATTGTCCGAAGTTGGGTTAGCGGCAAGGAGGCGTGCAGAAATGCTCAATATATATTATGGTAATATGCCAGAAGCTATTTTCAATACAGCAGTATATTTTAAGAATGTATACGAGGACGAATGGATTACAGATCCTGTGGCAAGGGAAATGATTCTTGATGTGGATAAATCCATTGTTTTAGACAATGCGGTGATTGACAGCCCTGTTATGGGGAAAATTGCCCCTACTGAGCTTTCCGGCGGTGTTAAGACGCTGATTCTTATGAAAAACGAACGTTCCAAAGTATTTAATGCTTCCACTTGCGGTGACAATTGTGCCCAATGGATTTTGAAGCTGGCCGACATGGATGAACTCACCATTAACCTCCGACATTTGATGAACTTTGGGAATGGAACATTTGATATACGAATCATGAATACCAATCAGGTAGTCCACAGCATGAAAGAACTTGTTCCAATTGCCGGCCTATATGTGTAAATGGCATATTGAAGGAACGGGGCCACAAAAGCCGCGCGGAAATGGGGATGGGATTGAAAATTTTTAATCTGGAGATTTGTACTACGCATAAAGTCTCGGGACTTTGAAAGGGGCATGGCTATAAATATGAAAGGGTCACATAGAATAATTGTACAGAATAAGCGTATCCGATATGATTTTGAAGTGAAAAGGAATATTACAGTTATCCGTGGGGATAGTGCCACCGGCAAGACGGCATTAGTCGCTATGATACGTGAACATTTCGAAAATGGCAATGCCAGTGGAGTAGAACTTACCTGTGATAAGGAGTGCACTGTGCTGGATGGCCGTACATGGGCAGGGCAGCTTTCCATGATGCGGAATTGTATTGTGTTTATTGATGAAGGCAATGACTTCGTTATGGGCGATGATTTTGCGGACGCTATCCAAAAAACGGACAACTATTATATCATTATAACCAGGGAGGGCATTCCTTCCCTGCCGTACAGCGTGGAGGAAATTTACGGTATCCGTGATTCAGGCAAATATGGAATATTGAAACGCACATATAATGAATTTTATCATTTGTATCAAATATCAGGCTTTCATCAACCGGTAAAGCCGAAACAAATAATTACTGAGGATTCCAATTCCGGCTTTCATTTTTTCCATGGTATATGTGAAAAAAAGGGGCAAATTGCCTGCATTAGCGCACAGGGTAAATCTAAAATTTTTTCCGCCGTTACAAATCATCTGGATGAAAAAATTCTGGTGGTTGCGGATGGGTCTGCATTTGGCCCTGAAATGGGGAAGCTTATGAGCCTTATGGAAAGATTTTCCAATATAGTACTTTATCTGCCGGAATCTTTTGAGTGGATAATCTTAAAGTCAGGGGTTGTAGAAGGTAATGGCATTGCAGAAATTCTTGAACACCCGGAGGATTATATTGAAAGTAAAGATTTTTTTAGCTGGGAAAGGTATTTTACAGCACTGCTGATTCGGAGTACCCAGGGCGGTTACCTTAAGTACTCCAAGAAGCAATTGAATCCGGCTTACTTGCAAGAGAAGGTTTCGGATAAGATTCTGTCAGTTATGGACAGCATAGACTTATCATGAGCAAAAGCGCATTTTTCACTTTTGCAATACCTCCCACTTCCCCCTCCCATTTGGCGGACTGTATCTGATTTCCCTTCCTTTTTCAGCCCCCGGATTCTTCTGTGCACCAGGGAAAGGTTCACACCCATTTCTTTGGCAATTTCCTTTGCCGTAACCTTGGGATTTTGTTCCATAAAGCCCAGGATTATGCCCTTTTCCTCTTCCATCATGGGCTGGTGGTATGTGCGGTACGCCTGCCCCGCCCGGAGCATGGTAAGCTTATGGCAACGGCAAGCAAAACGGAACTTGAAAAACAAAAGGGTTGTTGGTATTATAGTAAACTTAAGACTCCAATCATGTACTTCACAGCATGAAAGAACTTTTTCCAATTGCTGGCATATATGTATAAGAGACGTATCAATGCAATATCGCAAAAACTGCTTGCAACAAACACTTCATACGCTCTGTTGATATCGTGCCTGTTGTTTTCGTTCTATCATCCAACGGAATATGCAAAGGAAATTTGTTCCTTGTATTCGGAATTGGGCACACCACTGCAAATCTAGTCCTCACAAAAAACTGTTCATTGCTGACAATCACTCCTGGTCTTCTTCCTGCTTGCTCATGTCCGGATTATGGGCCAAAATCCAAGAATACAATATCGCCTTGTTTCGGATTATACATTACCACACTTCCTTTCCGGCAGGAGAACCCCAGTCAAATCCTTCAGCTATATATTCGGTATCCTTATCCCCTGTGAATTTCCCCATTTCTGAATTGTTGCCCGCATAAAACAATCTCCTTCCTTATAGATTGGTATATACATTGCCAACGGCTTTATACGAAAAAGAAGAACCTTTTTGTTGCCGCTATGTTATTGGACGGATGCCTTGCAGCAAGGTGCAAGACGCCGTGAATAATAACACCTTTTTTTCATGATTTTATAGCCATTCTACTTTGCATTCGTGTCTCTTGGTTTTCCTGCTATACCCAATTCCAACCGCTAATACAGGACCGTCAAATTCTTTTTCCTGCCCAAATTTCCCCTGAAAGCGTAAGGCATATTTCTTCGACTTAATCTGTTCCAGTGCTTCTTCTGGCGTATGGTCAACCTTTAATTCCAAAATGATGCCAGTATCCCTTTTATCTATCCTTGGATAAAATATGAAATCGACATATCCAATCCCAGCTTTATCTTCCCTTTCAATATGGTAACGGTCTCTGGCAGAAAGATAAATTAAATTTACAACAGATGAGAGTTCCGTTTCATTGTTGTATGCAAGCAGCGGCGTTTCCGTATCGTGTACGAACTCTAGGATTTCAGACATTGTTTTTGTATCCCCAGATAAAGTCGCAGCCAGCATACGGTCAGATTCCCTGGCCAGCCTATTTATATATCCCAGCGAGCTTTCCTTTTGAATCATATCGTCAAACCGGTCCATTAACTCTTTATTGGGAATGCTGACTTTTCCCTTCTCATAGCTTAAAAAGCCGTAAACCACCATCGCCGAAAAGATTTCATTCTTTGTCTGCAAATTCATGGAAGTTGCAGCATATTCCTGTATGTTTGCAGTAACTGCTTCTCCGGAAATCATATACGCAATATCTTCCTTTACCCCATTCACATTCCTTTTGATATAATAGAAAATTTCATCATATGGGCCGGAACTTGTCCAATAATCCGCCAGCTGGTTATTGCTGAGGGCCGCTACAACAGAACGCGGATTATACACACGTTCACCGGATGCAGTATGATAACCGTTATACCACTCCCGTAAGCCTTTCAAATCTACCCTAAAAGGCCTTTTTGCCTTGTGCAAGTATTTCTCGTATAAACATACCACTTCTGTTTCCGTGAATCCAAAATAATTGCTGAACCGATTCTGCACTGTCATAGAAAACTCCAAAAACATATTCAGTTCGGAACCGCTTGAATATTTTGAAATCGGTAGAATTCCTGTCATATATGCAAGAGAAACATAAGGCTGGTCCTTTAGCAAATCTTTCAGGAACATTAAATACGTTCTTTTATCCTCCTGTGTAACAAATGGTATATGGAAAACCGCATCCCATTCATCCAGCACAAACAAGAAATGCTCTTTCTCTTTCAAATATATCCTCATCAAATCTTCTGAAACCGTGGCTTTTTCCCGAAATTCGCAATCTGGATAAACTTTATATAAGTCTTCCTTCATTAATTCTTTGATGTTGGTAATATAGTCTTTGTAATTTTTGCATTCATCATTATATTTACTGAAGTCAATGTGAATGACATTATACTGATTCCTATGCTTCATCGCATTCGTTTTTCCTATGGCCAATTTTTCAAAAAGCTCTGTACTATCCACTCCCTTTGAGAAAAAAGCGCTTATCATATTGGCCATGACCGTCTTTCCAAACCGCCTTGGCCGCGTAATACAAATATGATTGTTCCCCTGCTCCACTAAAGGGCAAAGTTCTTCCAAAATTAATGTCTTATCCACAAAATATGGCTTTGATGCTTCGCTTTTATAAATTGCATGCGATTTCCCGCTATTTAAATAAAACCCCATAGACTTCCCACCTATCTATTCCTGTATTACGTTCCCACGGCCTGTATGTTTATCGCCCAGCTCATGAGAACAGTTACTATGTATATTTTAGCATACGCTGTCCGGAATGCAATAAATATCTGTACAGCCAATGCCCTTCCGCTAACAGGACGGCCTATCGCCTCACTGTTGCAATGCCTCCCACTTCCCCCTCCCATTCGGCGGACTGTATCTGATTTTCCCTTCCTTTTTCAGTTCCCGGATTCTTCTGTGCACCAGGGAAAGGTTCACGCCCATTTCCCCGGCAATTTCCTTTGCCGTAATCTTTGGCTTTTGCTTCATAAGGTTCACTATTATGCCTTTTTCCTCTTCCATCATAGGCTGGTGGGATGTGCTGCATGTCTGCCCCACCCGGAACATGGTAAGCTTATCCGTTTCGCCCTTTACATCGGAAGAAACATTTTCCGGCGGAAGCCCCATCAGAGCCCATGAATCGAAATAGATATCCATATAGGCCGGGGAAACCTCTATCTTTGAAATATTTCTTACCATATCCGCTATCTGCGCCTGCTCAATGACTCCCCCTTCCAGTTTGCTCCGTATGGATTCAATCCGTTCTTCCAGCTTTGCGTTTTGGAGGATGTTGTCTTCCATAGCCTTAAGCTTTTCCTCTATTTCTGCCTTCCTGCTTTCCAGGCCCCTGTTTTTCAGCTTAAAATCTTCATCGGAAATGACCCCTTCCAACAGCTTCTCCAGCAATTTTTCCTTTTGCCCGGTAATTTTATCCAGAGAGGCTTCCAGCCCTTCCTTTTGGGCGGCCGTGTCGTTCCCGCTTAGCGCCTTCCTCAGTATTGCCAGGGTCTCTTTCAGCAAATCTTCCCTTTTCACCTCCAGCCCCCTATACTTCTGGCAGTTAAGCTGTTCCAGCATCCCATACAGTTTTTTCTCGTCAAGGTGTATATTATCACACCCCGCTTCACCCCCTGTGCCCGATTGCGGCTTTTCCACTTTCCGGATTTGCTCCCTGCGCATCTGCTGCTTTTTCCTCCCGTTCTGCAGATAGTTGCTGCATTTCCATTCGGTCACTTTCCCGCTTTTGTTTTTCCGCACGGTACGGTAAAAAGGGCTGCCGCAGAGCCCGCAGAACAGCTTCCCGGATAAATCATATTTCCCGGGGGCGCTTCCTTTTAAATAAGAGCCTCCCCGATTCCCTTCCTGCTTCCTCTGGTCCAATCCCCGGTTGGCCCTTTCGAACAATTCTTCGTCGATGATTTTGGGAACGGCGTTTTCATGGAAAAGCCATTCCGACGGCGGGTTTTTGTAGGTCTGCTTGCTTTCAAAATCATAATGCTGCCTGTTCTGGACAACCGTTCCCTTGTAAATGGGGTTGCGGATAATATTACGGATAAGGGAAGGGCTTATCCCCTTCCCTTTGCGGTTACGGTATCCGTTTTGGTAAAGTATCTCCGCGCTGCAGTGCGTTCCATAGCCGCCGGCCGAAAGTTCGAAAATCAACTTTATCATTTCCGCTTCCTTCTGGTCTATCACAATGCTTTTATCTGGCATCTTCTTAAATCCATATGTATGGTTTGTAAATACAAAGCTTTTCCCCTCCTTCTGCCGGTTTTTATGGGCATTGTTAATCTTCTTGCTCAGCTCCCTGCTGTATTCCTCCGCCAGAATAGCCTTGATTCCGGTAATCAGCGCATCATCCGGCGTATAAAACTTGCGTTCCAGGTACATATAAAGGCGCTTCCGGTTCCTCTGCATCCGGTCGAGGAACAGATACCAGTCTTTTGTGTTCCGCATAAGCCTATCCTGGCTTTTGATAACTATCACATCGAATCTGTCGCTTTCCAGGTCCTGGTAAAGCCGGTTATATTCATTGCGGCCTTTCACCGTAGTGCCGCTTTTGGCTTCCACATAGGCATCCACCAGTTCCCATCCCTGCTCATGGACACAGCGTTTTGATTCCTGGACCTGTTTGATGAGGGCATCCTTCTGGGATTCCTCTTCCGTGCTGCAGCGGTTATAGATGACTGCGCGCAGTTTTTCCATTATCCCACCTCCTTTCGTTGTATATTGTAGATATTTGTCCTGTGAATTGTGTTACCCGGTTCTGCCATCCGTCAAATAATCTCACTTTCAATTCGTGTCTATTCGTCAGATTGCAGTTTAAAGGATGCTTCATCTGCTTTTCCGTTCTTTCCTGATTAAATCCAGCATACGCAGATGCTCTTCTGAAGAAATCTGTTTTTCGCGGACTAGAATATGCGAAATCTGCTCTATGACTTTTTGCTCTTCTTTGGACATGTTTTGCTCCTTCCTAATATATAGGGCATAAACCTTTAGAAAATCTTATGCTCCTAAATCTATATAAAATGTCATTTTTCATATTTTGTTTTACTATCTTTCCTTTAGTTTAAGGCACTGTTTCCTAAACTTATATTGGCTTTTTTAATCGGAATATTTGTCTTATATCACGCATTAAATCTTTCCTAAGTATTTATGGTTTGAGATTACTCCATGATACTAATTTCAAGTACAATTCCATTCAAAACCAAAACGGGCAAAGCGGAAATATTACCGAGGCATTTATTAAGGACTGCCTGAAATTAGATAAAAACAATACATATTATGCCGATACTTTATATGAGTTTTACAAAAACTATTATAAGCTTTTTTATACTGGCGCCCTCTTACCAAAATATGTTTTACAAAAGAAATACGTAAACTATTGCCAACTTGCCCTTATAAAAAATCCCGCCATTCATGTTCCGATAACAGATATGCCTTTATCGGAATTAATGTTGACAAGGGAGGGGTATGTTCCCGTCCGCCCATTTGTCTGCATTGTAGGCGCTGGCGGTCTTGCACCCTCCAGCCCTGCATCTTCGCCAACTATCAGGCGGTCAACGTCCGCAATCATAAAAGGATGCCTCCTGCTCCTGTACATGAAATTGGATTTCCTGGCTTTACTGGATAGCTATCCCAGTCCGCAAAGAAGCAATGGAATCCAGCTTACTTGCGCTTTCCTGTACCGCTTCATACCGTTCGCTTCTTATAAATGACTTCATAATCTGTTCTTCATCAAACAAACTCATCATAATCGTCACAACCTCCTTTTCCCTTTCAAGCAAGTATTATATTCCCTTAAAACATTCCTGTCCTTCCATATGCGAATTGTTTCCGTAACCGCCTTCCTCGTCATCCCATGCTGCCTTGTCTGCTCGTTATGTATATTTTTGATGATAATTTCATTTGGACACCCGTGTGCATCAAAAAAGGAGGCACTGTTTTCATGCCTCCCTGTCTATACCTGAATTATATAGTTTGCCTTGCCCTTAAATTGCATCAATTTCAGTCCGCTATTCGGCTTCGCCTAAAACATTTCCATATTCCCTCCTGTAGTATAGCAGCTGGCCATATTATCCTCATGGACATAGATTCTGCTAATTCCATATCTGCCGACTTCTATCATCCACATAATCAATATAAAACCGCTTCCTTAAACTGCAGATATCCTTCTGCATCTTCCTAAGTTCCCCCGAAGCATACTTCTCCCGAAGCCACCCATAGAACCTGTTGGCCGTGGGCGTTGTAAGGGTTGCCGTATAGCTGATAAAACCTTTCTTCGCCACCTCTCTGGCTACCGCCCTCATCTGTTTCCAGAACTTATAATAAGGGAGCTTCAGCTTCGTCATATACCCTTTGCTATCTTCTATAACGAAGCCTTCTATCTTGTCCATCCCCTTGCGGCCGGGGTACAGATACCCTTCCTTTGATACCTCGTATTGCCAGTCAAAGAAGTCCTGCCAGTTTAGAATCTCACAGGCCTTTTCCTTGCAGGCCAGGCCAAACCGCCCTGCAACGGCGCACATTTCTTCGTACCCATACTTTTTAAACTCCATCTGGTTGTAGACAATATCCAGCAGCACCAGGCGGTTTTCCGGGTATTCTATGATATGGGGGTCATGCTCCATGTCCACGCATTCAAATACAAAGGAGACGTCATTTTTCCTGATATAATCCTTCATCCCTTCCAGATGCCCCGGCGCCACCTTGCTCATTAGCATTTCCTTAAGCCAGAGGGCAAACCGGCTGTCTGTTGTGGATTTGCATGCTACGAGGAAATCATTTTCATACTCATTGTAGCTTATAATGCCCAGGAAGCCGTTCTCCTTTATAAAGACGGAGACCGGGAACTGCATCCTGCGCTGTAGATTATCCAGCCTTGTCTGTATGCATTCCCCGATGTTGAAGAATTTGTCATAGGCCCTAGCCGCCACTTTCTTCCTCGCCGTATCGATGTACAGCCCTCTGGCCTTTACCGTCTGGCTGTTCCAGGCTTTATCATAGAATGCCTCATCCGTATAATTGAAAGAAGATATATGGCCGAATTTCTTTTCCATGATATATTTATTGTGCCGCAAGGCTGCCAGGACATCCTCCATGGAACCCTCCGTAGTCCAAAACTCCGCCGCGGGTAGCTGGCCAAGCGGGCATGATGGCATACCTGTTTGGTTACTATTGCCAAAGCCAATATCCCCGTCCTCTCTGTAATGCTGCCAGTCTGATACCCCATCGCTGGCAGCGGAATTGTCTATTTCCACCGGTCGGATACCCTCATGCCCTACCTGTAAGCAGCGCAAAGCCCCTCCATACTCCACCTGTCCTTCCAGGTTGAATACCCTTTCGTCCGCCTTAAGGGGCACCTGTTTCAGATTCCGGTGCCCAAATATCTGGAAATAATTATCGGGCATTGAGGCCCGGAAAGCGGCCGCCACCTCTTCAGCATCCTCAAATCTGCCCGTGCCGCACATCATCTGCTCCGTAGCTACCAAGGACAGGTTGTCGGGAACCGTACTGATTCCTCCGTGGGTAACGAGGTAAATATTCCCGTCATACTGATAATAAGCGCACTGACCCAGCCTGCGGTATAAATTCCGCACATCTTTTTTGCTGATGCCAGCTTCTTCCAGGGCGGGCTTTGTTGTCAATTCAAATTCTAAGGATAGCTTCCCGGTATCGTCCTGGCCAGCCTCATCCTTCGCCCACTGCCATAAGCCCTTTTCATGGTTTCCTTCCAGCAGGAGCACATTTTTCCTGTCCATAATGGAAAGAAGAAAGGCGACTACCTGTGCATTTTCCATCCCGCGGTCAATGTAATCCCCCGTAAAGATATACATCTCATCATCCTTTATACCCCCGTTGCCTGAAAAATATTTCTGCAAAGGGGTATTGCACCCATGGATATCCCCGATATGATGTACTTTTTTATAATGGGAAAAATCACGCAGTTTCAGCCATACATCGTCCAATTCCTCCGGCTTTATCACTTTGATTCCAGAAGGCACTTTCTGGGTGGCAAACCTGGCATACATGGTGTCAATCACCTTCTCCGGCACTCTGCGGTAAGGCTCCCTGGCCGCATTCCGCCGCTTTACCTCTTCTATGGGAATACCTGTAAAGTCCACACAGTAAACCCTATACCTGAATTCGCTGCAAAGTTCTTTGTATCTGTTCAGTTCCTCCATCCGAGAATTGGTGGCATCCACCACCGTAAAATCCCCCTTATGCATCCGGCTGCGTAGAATCCGGTAAAATGCCTTCCATACGGCGTTATCATTCTCCCCGCTGATTTGAAACCTTCCCTCCGTTCTCATCACCGGGCTCTGGTACATAAGGCGTATATCATCGGATGACAGGGTATAAGGTTTTAAACCGTTTGCCTCTACCCAGGCGGATTTTCCGCAGCCTGGGGCTCCGCGCAGCAGCAATAAAATACGCATCTTTGTCAAATCCTCCTGTCTCCTATAAGAATTACTATCATAAATGTTTCTTTAAAACCATTTCAACATCTGCTTTAACTCCCCTCTCCCAAACTTATGCAGAAGAGTATAAAAATCCATCTCCCCTTTCCGCACAGCCCTAATCAGCTTGAGCACCTGCTCATTCTCTGGCAGTTCTTCATCCGTACAGAATGAAAAGCCAAGCACATCATCCCAGTATGGGTCTCCATCCGTATAATCAAAATCGGCCCTTTCTTCTATATACATTTCCAAAGAAGCAAACATATGAATCCGCCATGGCTCCTCCGTTTTTTTCCATTCACCTGAAAAGATGCCATAGTGGACTTCCACATGGGGAAAATCCATCTTTATGCGCTCAATGCTTGCAAATGTCTTTACATACTTAAGGTCCTCATCATCCAAATATTCCTGTTTTTCTTTCAGCAGATATTCCCATGCTTTTTCATAACTGGAAAAATACTGGCAGTTTTTTCTCTGCCCGCTGCATTCCTGCTCACAAAGGCTTGCCTCAAAGACAGTTCCCTCCGTTTCAAAACGTGCCTCCAAAGCTTCTTTCCATATACGGACTGTTTCAATGACCACCTCACGGAATGAGGATAAATCCCTCTCATCACCATACAGCGGCCAAATGGTTTCTTCTTTAAATTCATCGGCGGTATATCGATTTGCAAGGTACTGCAAAGCTTCTATTTTCTCTTCCACGCTCCTTTTCATGCTCCTGGAAACCAAGACAGCCCACTCTGCAGGCGTAAAACAGGTATTTTTATTATACTCCCTGATGTCCGGGGAATCTATAATAAATTGCTATAAATCTAACATAAAATCTTCCCTCTTTCCTGAGTCAGCCTAAGCTGCCTACAAATCATTCCTCTCTGTTATCTTCTTCCCTATCATTTAGAAAATATGATTCAGAATCCCTTTGACACCTCCTACAAATGCTCCGACCACACTTCCGACTATTGCTCCCGGCACGCCAAGAACGCAAAATCCCATAACTGTCCCGCTGTTAATCCCTTCCGCCACATAATCCGCCATACTATCAACGCTTGCTTTCACGCCCTCGTTGTAATCCATGTCACCATCATTGTATTCATACTGCTCTGCGTCAGTATTGATTCCGCCAAAAACCGCCGCCCTTTTTTCCACCGGGAGAGCGTTCAGGATATAGTACAGGAGTTTTGACAGATTATAAGGCCGAACCACATCGCCAGACTCTTCCTCATAGCCCGCGCAATAATAGACTGGCGTAATATTGAGGCCTGTATCCTCTTTGATACGTGACCTTATGGATACCACCTTTTCCTCCAGAAACCTAGTGAGCGTCTCATCCGGCTCATTCTTTTCACAATTCCAATGCCTCCCTGTTTTCATGGCGATGTCCGCCTGGTTCAAGGCAATTAAGATGCGTCCTGTATTCTCATCCCCAAGTTCCGGGATAATCACCTCGTTCAGGAGCTGATAAGACGTTCCAAGGTCTTTTGTGGAGCCATCCAGTATCACCAACACAAGGTCAATCAAGGCGTTTCCTTCCTCTTCCCCGTCATCCTCCAGCAGAAGCTCCGCAATCACATTCCTGTGGTGTTCGTCAATCTCTGTGCCATCACCCAGTCCGGGGGTATCCCACAGAACCAGGTTGCCAATCCTGTACCGTTCAATATCCTTCGTCTCCGGGTCTGTCCGGCTTCCTACCTTGGCGACTTCCACATATTCCTCCTGCTGATTGCAGGAAAACAGGGCATTTATAGTGGAACTCTTGCCGCAGCCGGTAGCTCCCACCAGCATGATGTTTGTCTCCGTATTGCAGAGCTTTCTTAGCCTTGCCAGCATAGCCTGTTTTTCCTGCTGGTCTGCATCACTTTTTAGGATTTCCTCCTCCAATGCCTCACAGATATCGTCCATACTTTCCTTCATAAGAATATTTTCTTTTTCGAAATTCAATTCCTTTAAAAAATCTGTGATCATAATGTTCCTTTTCCTCTCGTTGTATGTTCCTTATTAATCTGCCTTTTCATGAAACCCCTTCATCAATATTATTCGGGTGCTCTTTATCATGATGTCACTTCATGAAAATACGATTTTTCTATCTTCCGCTGCCCATTCCAAATCGCCTTCGGCGAG